>JAQXCA010000054.1 GCA_029252105.1 Flavobacteriaceae bacterium
GAAGATTTGACACGATATCAAGGCGCAATCGAAAACAGTGCCTTAACGATTTTCAGTATCGGCGCTGGGGCAAATTATAAATTAAAAGAGAAACTTTACTTGCAATTACACTTGCCATATTTTAATGCTCAAAACATCACCATCAACGAATCAGTCGCTGTTGGAGTAGCCATATTTGTAGGCTTTAATTTCAAACTCAATAAAAAACACGTATGTTTATAACCAAAATTCAAACCAAATGAAGCTTAAACCTCTCGTTATTTTAGGACTTGTTTTTTTAAGTATTTTTAATTGCAAGAGCGCACAAGAACCGTTGCTACAGTTTCAAACGACGGCTCCCATAGATTTTTCCGAACCCTACTACAATTCATGGGTAGCGGGAATTGAAGGCGGTGGTGCTGGAATCAATGTATTTTTGCCAACAACAAAACCTTCTAAGATTATAATTGATAGTCTTCATTTTAGAGGTGAAAAATCGGCAGTGGAAACCAGAGACCAATTAATTATTGGTCGATTTAAGTACACTACCACGCGTAAAAAAGATATTATATTTAGTTCTGATCGCCGAGCCGAGTATGGCAATACACTACCCACACAAATAGATGCATCGCCTTTTAGTCTCTCTCAAAATGAGTGTGTTATCAGTTATCTGGTCAATAACAAACGACTGTATTATAAAATTTCAAACCTTAAAAAAGGAGGAAGTATTGCTTATCCATCTGCACCGCCTAAAAAGCCTTAAACATCGATTATAGTTTGTTCGTTAAAATGTGTATTTTTATAGGATAAAATAGAGACACGTGAGCGTTCTAAAAACAGCATATAAACAAACCTTCATTTACGGACTGGCAACTGTCATTCCAAGGATGTTGAGTTTTATTTTGGTGCGTTTACATACCGATAAATCTGTACTACAAAACGTATCAGATTATGGCGATGTTTCCGTAATATTCGCCTATTTTGTATTGTTCAATGTAATTCTAGCGTACGGCATGGAAACCGCTTTCTTTCGCTTTTTAAATAAAGAATCGGCAAAGGAAAAAGTGCTAAGCACCAGTTCAATTTCACTATTTCTTACGTCTTTAGGTTTTTTAGGTCTTGGCCTGCTGTTTCAACAGCAGATTGCAGACCTCACACGTATCAATGTCAACTACATCACCCTTGTGGTTTGGATTTTGTTTTTAGATGCCTTAGTCATTATCCCTTTTGCCTATTTAAGAGCACAAGGAAAACCCATCAAATACTCTATTGTTAAACTTGCCAATGTGATTGTCAATTTGGGGTTAAACCTATTTTTACTGTTGTATTTACAAGCACTGGCCATTGATAACAGTATTTGGGATTCTATCTATGAAGCCAATTTTGAAGTGAGTTATATTTTCATTGCCAATCTCGTAGCAAGCGGCGTTACTTTGCTGATCCTTTTGCCATTTTATTTTAAAATCAAGTATAAAATTGATTCTGAACTTTGGAAAAAAATGCTGCGTTATGCGCTGCCTGTCTTGGTGTCTGGAATTGCATTTTCCATTAACGAAACCTTTGATCGGGTACTGCTAGAACGTTTGCTTCCGGAGTCTATCGCTAAAACATCTATAGGCATGTACTCCGCCTGTTACAAACTTGCGCTCTTTATGATGTTGTTTGCAACCGCTTACCGTTTGGGAATTGAACCTTTCATTTTTAGTCAATCCAAAACCAAAGACGCCGCTAAAAATTATGCAAAAATATTAGAGTTTTTTGTGATATGTGGCGCTCTTATTCTATTGGTTGTAGTCGTTTTTATCGATATACTAAAAGGGATACTTATTCCAAATGAAGCCTACTGGGACGCGATGAAAGTCGTACCGATTTTATTATTAGCCTATCTTTTTCTCGGAATATATCACAACTTGTCTGTGTGGTATAAAATCACAGACCGCACCAAATTTGGGGCGTATATATCTGTTTTTGGAGCCGTAGTAACGCTTCTGATCAATGTTATATTTATATCCACATTTAGTTATATGGCGTCTGCTGTGGCGACTTTAGTGGCGTATCTTTCTATGACGGTCTTGTCGTATTATTTTGGTCGAAAACACTATCCAATTCCTTATAACCTAAAAAAAATCGCAACTTATTTAACGCTTACCATATTCTTATCAGCGCTGTCATTTTATCAATTTAGAGCGCAGTATTTCATAGGGGCTGCTTTGGTAGGACTTCTATTAATCATTATCTGGTTCAATGAAAAAGCGACTATTAAACAATTTCTAAAACCCTCACATGACCATTAAAATTATAAACAAATCAGCTCACAAACTTCCTGAATATGAAACGGGCGCTTCTGCAGGTATGGACCTTTGCGCTAATAGTACAGAAACTGTTATTTTAAAACCCCTCGAACGTGCAATTATTAAAACGGGCTTGTTTATTGAACTTCCTGTAGGGATTGAAGCACAAGTGCGTCCACGAAGCGGATTGGCAGCAAAACACGGCATCACCGTTTTGAATAGCCCCGGCACAGTGGATGCCGATTATCGCGGCGAAATTGGCGTTATTTTAGTGAATCTTTCTGATACCGATTTTAAAATAGAAAATGGAGAACGCATTGCACAATTAGTAATCGCCAAACATGAACGTGCCGATTGGCTCGAAGTTGAACAGCTCAGCGATACCGTTAGAGGCGAAGGGGGGTTTGGAAGTACAGGAAAATAATGAAACACACACGACATTGCATTGTGGTTTTTTGTGTCCTCACAGGGTTGCTAGGAGGACATTCACAAAATGTGTCTGACAGCTTGTTGTCAGTCTCAAAAGAATCCCCGCATGTTAAATTTCAAAATCATTTTTACGAAGCATTGAAACAAAAAGCACTGGAAAATTATTCTAAATCGATTGAAGAATTAGTGTTATGTAGATCTATAGACTCTTTAGAATCGGTTGTTTTTCATGAACTAGGCACCAACTATTTTAAGCTTAAGCAATTTGATAATGCCGCCTATAATTTTCGAAAAGCGATCGTATTAGATACGACGAACTTTTGGTATAAGGAGAGTTTGTATCACCTATATGTAGAGCAAAATCGTTTTGAAGAAGCCATCACAGCCGTTCAACCCTTGCTTTCTCGCCATCCAGATTATAAGCAAGACTTGGCAAATCTTTATCTCAGCGCAGGACGTTATGACGACGCACTTGCCGTGCTTGAGAGTTTGGACGCCACATTTGGAGTGCGTTCAAGTAGAGATAAGATTCGAAACGAAATCTACAACCAAAGCGGCGCTGACGATAAACGAATCGCGCACTTAAAAAAACGGTTGTTAGAAATTCCAGAGGAGCCCACTAATTTTTTGAATTTAATTTATGCTTATAGCAAATTAGATCAAAAAAAGGAAGCGTTTGAAACTGCGCAATCATTCTTGGAACACCATCCAAAATCCCATTTGGTACATGTGGCCTTGTATAAGTTTTATTTAGATGCTAAAGATTATGATAAGGCCATCGCGTCCATGAAAATTGTGACGACAAGCACGATTGTGCGACCCAGTCTTAAAGTCAAAGTATTGAATGATTTTATGCGTTTTGCAAGTGCATTTCCAGCATATGAATCCGCATTATTAGAGGTGACCAACACAGTGAGTGACAACACGCCGAACCGTTCGGATTTAGAATGGGCAGATTATTATTACAACCAAAATGCCTATCAAAAAGCGATCTCTTATTATAAAAAAGCGTTGGATTTTGACCCTAACAATTTTTTAATTATTAAAAATTTAGCCCTTTTATATTTAGAAATCAACCAATTTGAAACGGCGGCTCTTTTTACTGAAAATCAAATAGAGTTATATCCCTCGCAACCAATTTTGTATTTGGTTAATGGGACTGCAAACAGACAACTTAATAAGCTCGAGGAGTCCATTAAATATCTCATGATGGGGTTGGACTATATCTTTGACGACAAAACCCTTCAACTCGATTTTTATAGACAACTAAGTAGTGCATATAAACAACAAAATAATATTGAGGCATCAGAAACGTTTACTAAAAAAGCAATCGCATTAGAACAAACAGAATGAAACACCTTATTTATAGCATCGTCTTAAGCCTTCTTTTTGCTGGTTGTAAATCCACGAA
>JAQXCA010000069.1 GCA_029252105.1 Flavobacteriaceae bacterium
GGGTGCCGATATCGGCTGAGATCATACCCATTGAACCTAGAACAGGTAATGCTGTTTAGGGATGTGAGTTTCAATTAAACAGTTGTTTTAATTGAGATAAATATGAAGTATTTGCTTCAAAATAATTTTAACTAATTTACAAAGAATAATTACCTCTTTTTATTCGATATTTTTTTATCGTATGAAAAAATCTGTTCTTTTATTTGCACTGTCACTAGCAACATCCGTGAGCGTTGCACAACAAAATCCAGTTGAAAGGGATTCAACTAAAACACAAACATTGGATGAGGTGTTAGTGCGGTCAGTTAGGGTGAAACCTAATGCACCGATTACACATTCTAATGTTACAAAAACTCAGTTAGAACCTAGAAACTTAGGACAAGATCTTCCAATTTTACTAAATTTCTTACCTTCTGTGGTTACCACAAGTGACGCTGGTGCTGGAATAGGGTATACAGGAATTAGAATTCGAGGCGTCAGTCCTTTATCTACAAACATTACTATTAATGGAATTCCATATACTGATGCCGAATCATTGGGAACTTTTTGGGTTAATTTACCAGATTTCTCGTCTTCTGTAGAAAGTTTGCAACTACAAAGAGGTGTAGGAACTTCGACTAATGGATCTGGTGCTTTTGGTGCAAGTATCAATATACTAACCGATGCTACTTCAGAAAATCCATCGGCTGAACTCTCAAACTCTTTTGGAAGTTATAATACACAAAGGCACACTGTTAAGTTTAGTACCGGAAAAATTAATGATGCCTTTGAACTCGCAGGTCGTTTGTCGAAAATTAATTCTGACGGATATGTAGATCGCGCTTTTTCGGACCTTAAATCGTATTTTCTACAAGGAACATACACTAATAACGGAACACTTATTAAGGCTTTGGCTTTTGGGGGGCATGAAAAAACATATCAGTCTTGGGATGGTTTGACTCAAGAACAATTGGAAGAAAATCGCCGCCAAAACCCACTAACATACGAAAATGAAATTGACAACTATAATCAAGATCATTATCAACTGCATTGGAATCAAAAGATAGATCAAAATTGGTCAACGAATTTAGGATTAAACTACACTAAAGGTCGTGGCTATTTTGAGCAATACAGAGCCGACGATGATGCTAGTACGTATGATGGAATTGTAGAAGCTACAGGTGTTGATTCATTTGGAACAGCTGTAACAGATCTTATAAGAAGACGTTGGCTAGATAACGATTATTATGTAGTAAATGCAGCAGTAAATTATGAAGCAGCAGCCCTAGACCTCATATTAGGGGGGTCCTACAGTACATATGACGGAGATCATTATGGAGAAATAATTTGGGCTAGACAATTTTCCGAAAATGCCTCAATAAGAGATCAATATTATTTTGGGAATGGAAGAAAAACAGACTTTAGTGTGTTTGCAAAAGCAACATATACATTAACCTCTAAAATAGATGTTTTTGGCGATTTGCAATTTAGAAATGTAGGGTATAAAACTACGGGATTAACTTCAGATTTGGTTCATATGTTGATTGATGAAACTTACGGTTTTTTTAATCCTAAACTTGGGGTGACTTTTCAATTTGCACCTAACTCTAATGTATACGCATCTTATGCCAGAGCCAATAGAGAACCGAGTCGGAGTGATTTTGAAAGTAATCCAAACATCAAATCTGAGCAGTTAAATGACTTTGAAATAGGATGGCGTTACAATAACAAATCCCTAATGATAAATGTGAATTCCTATTATATGCATTACAACGAGCAACTAATTCTAACGGGCGCTCTGGATGATGTAGGTGCTCCTATCCGAAAAAATAGCGGAGATAGTTACAGGTTGGGGTTGGAAATAGAGGCTGCTTATGCATTTTCTAATAAATTTAAAGTCCAGCCAAACATTACATTTAGCTCAAATAAAAATAAGCAAACCTTTTCTCAAATTGATGGTGTTATAAAAGACCTAGGAGAAACAAACATTTCTTTTTCTCCAGAAATTGTAGCTTCAAATATGTTTATTTACAGCCCGTTAAAAGATTTAAGTTTAAACTTTTTAACCAAATTTGTAGGCGAACAATATATGGGTAACACTGATACACAAACTTCAAAATTGGAAAGCTATGCTGTGAGTGATTTTAATGTTTCTTATCAGTGGAGTCCAAAGTCTATAGTGAGCTCTGTAGTAGTATCTGCCTTGATAAATAATATTTTTAATGAAAAATATGTATCCAATGGTTATTACTATACTTTCGATGATAGCTGGTCCGTTCCAGGTGAAGTGACTACGATTGAAGGTGCGGGATACTATCCGCAAGCGACTCGAAATTTTTTAGTAGGCATAACCTTAAAGTTTTAAGAAATTAAACCTAAATCTTAAAATAGCGTACTTCGGTGCGCTATTTTTTTTAATTTGAAATAAAAAGGGTATTGCCACTGCTTTCCACAAAATAGGGCTTGAGTGTACAGCGTAATGTGCCATTTTCTAAGATTAGTCCCGTTAATAAACTGTATGTATTTGCGTCGTCACACCCACAAATAGCCTCTAATCCATTGATCGATAGTCTAGAGCAATCTCTATAAACATGATTTGGGTCAGCAGCGTCAAAAGCGACATAGCCAGCACCTGTGTTATTAACGATGATTCCGCCATTTCCCTCATTTGGAATATAGACTGGATTATTAGGGAATGTTAGTTGGTTGTATTGCGAAAGATTAAGATTCAAAGAGACCATTACATTGATGTTAGCTAAAAAAATACAATTCGGATCAATCGTATTTTTTTTTGAACAGCCCAAACATACGAACAGTACAATAAGGCCTAATGTCAACGTTTTAATTTTCATTTTTTTAGATAAATACAACATTTGATAGCGTACTATTTTAAAGTAAATTAAGGGGTCAATTTACGATAAAAACGACAATAAGATAAATATTTTGTATCTTTGTCATGCAATCTCGTGAAAACGAGATTTTTGTATTTAGTTCTAACTAGTAATTAGGACTACTTAAAAACCTAAATGAACGACTACTTAAAAAACCATAAGTTATGAGCAATGTATCTTATTACACGGCCGAAGGATTAAAAAAATTAAGAGCTGAGTTAAAACAACTCAAAGATGTAGAACGTATCAAAGCTTCAAGAGCAATCGCCGAAGCGAGAGATAAAGGCGATTTAAGTGAAAATGCAGAATACGATGCCGCTAAAGAAGCACAAGGTATGTTAGAAATGCGCATTTCGAAACTTGAAGATGCCCTTGCAGGAGCCCGCTTAATTGATGAATCTCAGCTTGATTCCTCCAAAGCGCTGGTACTATCCAAAGTAAAAATTAAGAATCAGTCCAATGGAATGGAATTAGACTATCTTCTAGTTGCGGATGGTGAAGCAGATTTAGCTGCTGGTAAGATTTCTGTAAACTCGCCTATCGGAAAAGGATTGTTGGGAAAAAGTGTTGGAGACATTGCCGAGATTCAAGTGCCTAATGGTATTTTGAAGTTTGAAATCATTAATATTTCAAGATAATTCAATTCTTAAAATCATCCAATGAGTTCGATTTTCACAAAAATAGTCAATAAAGAAATCCCTTGTTATAAGGTCGCTGAAACCGCGAAGTTTTTAGCATTCCTTGATGTAAACCCAAACACAAAAGGCCATACACTCTGTATTCCAAAACAAGAAGTTAATAAAATTTTCGATTTAGGGTCATCTACCTATTTAGAACTAATGGATTTTTCAAGAACCGTAGCCATTGCCTTAGAAAAGGCAGTGGAGTGTAAACGAGTTGGAATGTCTGTTATAGGTCTTGAAGTCCCTCATGTACACGTACATTTGATTCCTTTAAATACTATGGAGGACGCGCAATTTATCAAAAAAGAAACATTGCTTCCTGAGGAATTTGAAGTTTTAGCTAAAAAAATAGCGTCATTCTTGTAGGCGTTTTAAACTAATTCGTAGTGTAGTGCCTTTATCAATTTCAGACTCAAGAACTTTAATTTTCCCTTTGTGATATTCATCAATAATTCGTTTGGAGAGGGATAGGCCTAAGCCCCATCCACGCTTTTTTGATGTATATCCAGTCTCAAAAATTCTTTTAAACATTTTTTTTGAAAGCCCTTTGCCCGAATCACTTATATCTATTAAAACCAAAAGATCTGTTGTGTGTATAGAAACCTCAATGTGTCCTTCGCCTTTCATAGCATCAATGCCATTTTTAACAAGATTTTCGATAGTCCAGTTATAAAGTTCTGGATTAAGTGAGACTGAAATAGCTTTGTTTGGAGCATTCATTTTAAATGTAATGAGCTTACTACTGCGAGATTCCAAATAGTCAAAAGATTCTTTAGTGGTGGAGACGATGTCTGTTGCCCTTAGCAATGGAATTGACCCAATTTTACTAAAACGTTCGGTAATTATTTCTAAGCGATGAATATCTTTTTCCATTTCAGAAATATAAGTTGGATTGACCGCTTCTGTTTTTAAGAGTTCTGTCCAACCAATAAGCGATGAAAGTGGGGTTCCAATTTGATGAGCAGTTTCCTTAGCCATCCCCGTCCAAAGTTTGTTTTGGGAAGCCGTTTTGGAACTCCTGTAGAAAAAATACACAACGCCACTGAATAATAAAAATATCAAGATAAGCATCAGAGGATAATACTTCAATTTGTTTAGTAGATCGGAATTCCCGTAGTACATTGTAGATAAGACTTTGCCTTCGTAGATAACCTCAATAGGGCTATTTTCTTGACGAAATTTTAAACTCAAATTCTTAAGGTATTCCTGATTATTTTTAGACTGTAGTTTAATGTTTTTAGACTGAAAATTCCCTTCAGAATCTTCACTGATCATTGGAGTTGAAGTATTACTTTGAATTATTTTTAAAGGAAAATCACTAATATTTCCGTTAAGGTCAATGATTTTTCCAAGCTCTAATTGTGCTTGAGAAAAATTTTCCATTTTTACACGCTCTTCTTCTTTGAATTTTTGAAAAAACTGATAAGTATTCCATAAGATCAATGAAATGATCAGGGATGAAATAGCAATTATCACCCAGCGTAAAACCTGTTGTTTTGAAGTATTTTTCATTGATATATTTTTTCGATTTTAAATATAATGTATTTATAGTGAAATTATTGTTTTATAATATTGCTTTCTGCTTTTAGTTGGAGTCTTAATTTGTTAAGTTTGTATATATTTAAAAAAAGCTATACATTAATTGTCAATTTTAAAAAAAAATGGAAGTACAAGGAAAAATCAAACTCATCGGAGAAACGCAGTCAATTGGATCAAACGGATTTAGAAAGCGTGAATTAGTAGTCACTACAGAAGAACAATACCCACAACATATTATGGTGGAATTTGTGCAAGATAAAACCGATCTTTTAAATAACTTTCAAGTTGGACAACAGATTAAAGTAGGTATTAATTTACGAGGTAGAGAATGGATCAATCCACAAGGAGAAGCAAAGTATTTTAATGCTATTCAGGGATGGAGAATCGAAAATTTACAGCCTGCACAACCACCTGCAAATGCAGCGCCAGCACAAGCTTTTGAGCCTGCAACAGACTTGACAGCAGACGAGCCAAACGATTTACCGTTTTAACTAAAGGTAAACACTGGATAAGATGACTTCAATATAAAAAATGAAGTGGCTTAATACTGCAATAGAATTTCCACCATTGACTGAAGCAAATGCAGATGGACTCTTGGCTGCTGGAGGAGATTTATCTCCAGAACGAGTCTTTTTCGCCTATCAAAATGGAATTTTCCCATGGTATGAATTTGATCAACCTATATTGTGGTGGGCGCCAGACCCTAGATTTGTATTATACCCGGATAAGCTAAAGGTTTCAAAAAGTACAAAACAAATTTTGAGAACTCAATCGTTTAAAGTTACTGTAAATAACAACTTTAGAGCCGTTATTCAAGCTTGTGCCAACGTAAAACGAAATGCCCAATCAGGCACATGGATAACCGAGGAAATGATCGAAACCTATTGTGAATTACATCAAAGAGGAATGGCGAAATCTGTTGAAGTATGGCAAAATAAAATTTTAGTAGGCGGTTTGTATGGGATAGAGTTAGACAACACAATATTTTGCGGCGAAAGTATGTTTAGTCATGTGAGTAACGCTAGCAAAATTGGGTTTATAACGTTCATTCAAAACTCAAAGTATAAACTCATAGATTGCCAATTGCATACGAATTATCTAGAAAGCTTAGGTGCAGAACATATTTCAAGATCAAAATTTATGCAGTATTTAAAACAGAAATAACACTAAATCCGTAATTTGGATTCATTAATTAAACTTGACTATGCTAACTAAAGAACATTTCGAAGTACATTCAGGAAAAGAAGCATTTAAAAACGTAGTACAATCTAATATTACTAATAAAAACTACGAATCTTTAATAGAAACAATCGACTATGAGTCAGAGCTATTAAAGCTACAAGCTGAGTTAGTGGATCTTCAACAATGGACTGCGAAACACAAAAAACGTGTATGTGTGTTATTTGAAGGCCGCGATGCTGCTGGAAAAGGAGGTGCAATTAGACGTTTTACAGAACACTTAAATCCTCGATCCATGCGCGTTGTAGCACTTACAAAGCCTACAGAAATCGAAAAGGGGCAGTGGTATTTTAGACGTTATATAAAAGAGTTGCCAGAACCTGGAGAGTTAGTGTTCTTTGATAGAAGTTGGTACAACCGTGCTGTGGTCGAACCTGTAATGGATTTTTGTGGGGATGAACAGTATAATAAGTTTATGGTGCAAGTTCCCGAATTTGAGCATATGCTTTATGAAGATGGTGTGATTATTATTAAGTTTTGGTTTTCAATTTCTAAAGAAGAACAAAAAAAACGATTTAAATCTAGATTGAAGAATCCTCTAAAACAGTGGAAATTTAGTCCAGTTGATAAAGAAGGTCAAAAGCGCTGGGACAAATACACCTTTTACAAAGAACAAATGTTTAGTAAAACACACACCTCATTTAGTCCTTGGATTATTATTAAAACAAACAACAAAAAACAAGCGAGATTAGAAAGTATTCGGTACGTTTTGTCTCGTTTTGATTATGATCGAAAAGGCAGCTCAAAAACTTCTGTGCTTCCAGATCCAAATGTTGTTCAGCGTTATCACAGAATGATTACTCAAATTGATTAGTTATGGAAGATTTAACACCAAAAAATTTAAAAAAACTCAACAGTAAACGCGGTTTGCAATTGTTTCTTCGTGAAGATGATATGACAATTCCAAAAGCATTACGGATTCTTACACATGAATCTAAACTGGAGTCTTTACAAGAAGAGCTAATCAAGTTACAACAATGGGTAGAATCTGAAAATCAGAAATTGGTTGTGATTTTTGAAGGTCGAGATGCTGCTGGTAAAGGCGGTGCAATCCGACGTATTACCCAACATTTGAACCCAAGAGAATTAAATGTAGTAGCACTTCCACGACCAACTGAAGAAGAAAAAAGTCAATGGTATTTTCAAAGGTACGTCAAGAATTTGCCACGGAATGGCCAAATTACATTTTTTGATCGGAGTTGGTATAACCGAGCCGTTGTTGAGCCAGTGAACGGATTTTGTACTAAAAACGAGTATGACGTGTTTATGAATCAGGTCAACGATTTTGAAAAAATGATTATCGACTCTGGAGTACGCGTCGTGAAATTTTATTTCTCGATCTCTAAAGATGAACAGTCAAGACGTTTTGAAGATATCAAAGCTAGTCCTGTCAAAAAATGGAAGTTCAGTAGAGTGGATGAAACAGCCTTGGAGCTTTGGGATGATTATACGGACTATAAATCAAAAATGTTTGAACAAACAAACACTGAAATTGCGCCTTGGATTATTATTAGAGCAAATAAAAAAAGTAAAGCCCGAGTTGAGGTGATAGAAAAACTTTTGCAGCTTATCCCTTATAATGACTAAACCTCGTTATATCTAAAGCAACTTATTTCGTGATCGTTGACCATACCCGTAGCTTGCATGTGTGCATACACAACAGTACTCCCTACAAACTTAAATCCACGACGTTTTAGGTCTTTGCTTATTTGGTCACTCAACGGGGTGTTTGGAGGTGCTTTTTTATAATCTTCCACCTTATTTTTTATAGGACTTCCATCTACAAACCCCCACATATAGTTGCTAAAACTACCAAACTCCGCTTGAACTTTCATAAAGGCTTGTGCATTAGAAATTGCTGCTTTTATTTTTAATTTATTTCGAATAATCCCTTTGTCTACAATTAAGGTATCAAATTTAGCGTCATTATAATGAGCGATTTTAGTGTAATCAAAATTGTCAAAAGCAGTCCTAAAGTTCTCCCTTTTCCGTAAAACTGTAATCCAACTTAAACCTGCCTGAAAGGTTTCCAAAATTAAAAATTCAAATAACTTTAAGTCATCATATAAAGGAACACCCCATTCTTCATCGTGATAGGTCTCGTAGAGTGGGTCGCCAACACACCATCCACAATGTTGTTTTTGCTGTACCATGCTCTCAAGTTATAAAAAATCATTTTTAAAAAGAATGAAATACGAATTAATTTTTCTTAACTAAATCCAAAACTTTTTTTTTGGTTGAACTCAGCTTCAAACATTCCAGAGTTTTTCAAGGCTTTATCAAACGCGTTAACGCCGACTCCCGTCTAGTATATCGACCCGGTTTAAAAGCTATTTCCTACTCCTTAAAGACTTCGATAACGAGACTTCACATTTATAATTCACCCAATTCTGAAATAAACTCATCAATTGATACGGCTTTAACTACGGAAAAATCTCCAATCTTCGTACGTCGAAGTGCAGAAAGGTGTGCACCGGAGTCCAATGCTTTTCCAAAGTCATAAGCCAATGAACGGATATAAGTGCCTTTGCTACAAGTGACGTTAAAGTTAACCATTAAACCTTCTATGTTTGTAATTTCAAACTTCGTAATAGTTACTTTTCGGGAGTTAACTTTTACAGTCTCTCCGGCACGTGCAAATTCATATAAACGTTTGCCGTCTTTTTTTAAAGCAGAAAAAACGGGAGGAAATTGATCAATCTCCCCAATAAATTTTTTGGTCGTTTGATGAATTAATTCAGGAGTAATATGAGCTGTTGAAAACTCCTGATCGATTGCTGTTTCAAGATCATAAGAAGGCGTAGTGCTGCCTAAAGTAAATGTACCTGTATAGGTTTTGATTTGTCCTTGAAAGGTGTCAATTTGCTTTGTCATTTTGCCAGTACAAATCACCAAAAGCCCCGTTGCTAATGGATCTAAAGTACCTGCATGACCTACTTTGATTTTTTTTATATTGTAAGCTTGACGAATGTGCCAACGTAGTTTATTCACCACCTGAAATGAGGTCCATTCTAAAGGTTTGTCAATCAACAATAGCTGTCCGTCTAAATAATTTTGACCCGTTTTCATTTTGAATTAAAGTGTTGTGATGATAGCTAAAACTCCGACAATGCAACAGTAATATGCAAAGTATTTTAATTGACTATTTTTAACCAAACGAATCATTAAGGTACACGCAAAAAGTCCAGCGACAAAGGCGGCTAAAAACCCCGCAGATAAACTGCTAAAATTATCAGCATTATAACTCAAATCACCACTAATAAGGTCCTTTGCTATTTTCCCAAAAATGAGAGGAATCACCATTAAAAATGAAAATCGTGCCGCTTTTGATTTGTCATTTCCCAATAATACAGAAGTTGAAATGGTTGCACCGGAGCGTGAGATCCCTGGGAGCATCGCAATCGCTTGTGAGATTCCAATAATAAAAGCATCCCAAAACCCTACTTTTTTATCGGTTGTTTTAGCGCGATCCGCCATAAATAATAACAAAGCAGTTACAATCAACATAATTCCCACTAGTAAGATATTGCTTCCAAAGAGCGCTTCCAATTCCTCCTCAAATAGAATACCCACAAATCCTGCAGGCAACATAGAAATCATTATTTTCACAATAAACTGAGTGTCCTCATTCCATTCAAACTTGAACAAAGCAGCAGCTATTGTGACAATGTCTTTTCTAAATATAATTAAGGTACTTAATGCAGTTGCAAAGTGAAGTACCACTGTAAAAATCAAACTGTCTTCAGGGATGGAATCATCGCCTAAAAGTGCTTTTCCAATTTCTAAATGACCACTAGATGATACCGGTAAAAACTCGGTAAGACCTTGTATAATTCCTAATAAAATGCTATCAAAAAGATCCATTTATTTTTTGAAACTTTTAAGGATGGCGTAAATTTGAATTCCAAAACCAATTAAAATAAGTGTAGGAGCTACGCGAATTCGTTGCGCACTAAATATTTCAGGATTAAATACATTAGGATCGTCGGAACCACCGCCCGCCATTAAAATAAATCCTAGAGCGATAAGGCCAAGACCAATAAACATCCATTTATAATTTTGTTTGCCAAAAATGAAATTAGTTTTTGCGGTTTCTTTTCGTTTCTGTTCTCCCATAATTATTTGAATTTTGTCAATGTAATAGTGTGTCTTAAAATTAAAAAATAATAATTTAAACTGCTTTTAGTAGTTGAGGGTATTAATAATAAAGTTGATCCGTTTTAAGGTTTAAAAAACGCTGCGTTGCAAAAAATGTACTCCACCAAGTAATACAAATGCCAATTAAAAAAACGGAGATAAATAAAGCGCCAATGGACAATTGATTTTGAATCAATTCAAATTCTGGAAATGATTTGTCTACATAGTATAATACCACGCCCATTCCTGCTATAGCCATAAGCGATCCGATAATTCCAAGCCGTATACTTCGCCAAATAAAAGGGCGTCGAATAAACTTTTTGGTTGCGCCTACCATTTGCATGGTTTTGATTGAAAACCGTTTTGAATAGACTGCTAGTCGAATGGAACTATTTATAAGTAATACAGCAATTGCTGTAAAAATTCCGCTGATAATCAAGATCCATAAACTTAAACGTTTCACATTACTATTCATTAAGGATACAAGGTCTCTATCATATTTAATGTCTTCTACGAAGTTTTTTTTCAGTGTACTTTCAGAAATACTATCCAAACGGCGTGCTGTGACATAATCAGCTTTTAGGTTCACTTCAATAGAATTTTTAAGAGGATTATAACCTACGTCATCTAAAAAATCTTCACCATACTGTAATGTCATGAAATCGGCTGCGGATTCCTTTGATATGAATTTTGTTTGCTTCACATAGTCTGTAAAAGCAAGGCTTTTTTCGAGCTGTTTTATTTCGACATCTTTAGAAGAATCTTCTAAATAGATGGTTAAAATCACCTGTTCTTTAAAATTATCAGAAACCGATTTAGCATTGAGTACAAGTAAACCTAATGATCCTAATAAAAACAGGACTAATGCAATGCTTAGTACGACCGAGAAATAGGACGAAATTAAGCGGCGTTTTTGATGTTTTTCAAATGATGAACTCATAGTAAATGTCTTGCGATTGTAAAAGTATAAAAAAACTTGCTTAAATGGCTAGTATTTCCCTGAAAACAAATTAATATTAGCTTGTGCGAGTGTTTCATGTAGTAGAGTTTTTTACTTCCCAAATAAACCGTAAATTTGTGCCCATTAATGACGTTTATATGATTTACAATTTCAATGAAATTGAAGCCAAATGGCAAAAATACTGGGCCGAAAAACAAACATTTCAAGCTGATAATAATTCAACTAAACCCAAATATTATGTTTTAGATATGTTTCCTTACCCGAGTGGAGCAGGGCTTCACGTGGGGCATCCGCTTGGATATATTGCATCCGATATTTATGCGCGTTACAAACGTCACAAAGGGTTCAACGTTTTGCATCCACAAGGTTATGATAGTTTTGGGTTGCCAGCGGAACAATATGCCATCCAAACGGGACAGCATCCCGCAGTAACTACAGAGGCCAATATAAAAACCTACCGTCGTCAGCTCGATCAAATGGGCTTTTCATTTGATTGGTCAAGAGAAGTGCGGACCTCTTCACCAGAATATTATAAGTGGACTCAATGGATTTTCATTCAATTGTTTAATTCCTGGTATAATAAAGCGTCTAACAAAGCAGAGTCTGTAGAGACTCTAGTGATGTTATTTTCACAAGAAGGAAATGCTAAGGTGGAAGCCGTCTGTGATGATGGTGTTGGACTTTTTACAGCTGCGGAATGGAATGCATATTCGTCCAAACGTCAACAACAAATTTTATTACAATATAGACTAACATATCTAGCAGAAACTGAAGTAAACTGGTGTCCAGAATTGGGTACTGTTTTAGCGAATGATGAAATTGTAAATGGTGTCTCCGAACGTGGCGGCTATCCTGTGATTCGTAAAAAAATGACGCAATGGAGCATGCGAATTTCTGCTTATGCCGAGCGTCTTTTACAAGGACTGAACACCATCGATTGGACCGATGCTTTGAAAGAAAGTCAACGAAACTGGATTGGGAAATCCGTAGGCGCTTCTGTAGTGTTTAATCTTAAAGGTCATAACGCTACAATTGAAGTATTTACAACGAGACCAGACACAATTTATGGGGTGTCATTTATGACTCTTGCACCCGAGCATGAATTGGTAAATCAAATTACTACGCCTGACCAGAAATCAGCGGTAGATGCCTATGTGTTAGCGACAGCAAAACGTAGTGAGCGGGATCGAATGGCAGATGTGAAAACTATTTCTGGTGTGTTTACTGGCGCTTATGCTGAGCATCCCTTAACAAAAGAAGCTGTTCCTGTTTGGGTTGGGGATTATGTTTTGGCGGGTTATGGAACGGGTGCTGTAATGTCCGTACCATGCGGAGATCAACGTGATTATGATTTTGCAAAACATTTTAATATTACGATCCCAAACATTTTTGAAGGCGTTGATATTAGCGATGAAGCCTATACCGATAAAGCAAATACAACCATTGCTAACAGCGATTTTTTAAGTGGACTTGATTATAAAGAAGCCTCGAAACAAGCTATTGAAGCCTTGGAAGCAAAAGGACATGGTTTAGGAAAAACAAACTATAGATTAAGAGATGCTGTCTTCTCTAGACAACGCTATTGGGGCGAACCGTTCCCTGTGTATTATGTGAATGGATTGCCACAAATGATTGACGCTAAACATTTGCCAATCAGTTTACCTGAAGTTGAAAAATATTTACCAACAGAAGAAGGCGAGCCGCCATTAGGTCGTGCTGAGGTTTGGGCGTGGGACACCACCTTAAACACGGTTGTAGAAAACAGTAAAATTGACCATCAAACGATATTTCCGTTAGAACTCAATACGATGCCAGGTTGGGCGGGGAGTTCTTGGTATTTTAACAGGTATATGGATGCACATAATCCAAACGAATTTGCGAGTTCTGAAGCCTTAAATTACTGGAAAGAAGTAGATTTATACATAGGCGGCAGTGAGCATGCTACGGGGCATTTACTCTATGCACGTTTCTGGCAAAAATTCTTATTTGATTTAGAGGTTGTTCCTGTAGATGAATTTGCCAAAAAACTGATCAATCAGGGGATGATTTTAGGGACCAGTGCTTTTGTAGGAAGAGTTGAAGGGACGCACACTTTTGTGTCTGTCAATCAAATTACAACGGAATCTATTCAGTGGATTCATGCCGATGTATCTTTTGTAAATGCATCCGATGAGTTGGATATTGAAGCCTTTAAATCTTGGAGAGAAGAATTTAAAAATGCAGATTTTAGAACAGATAACGACGGGCTTTTTAAAGTTAAAAGAGAAGTTGAAAAAATGTCTAAATCCAAATATAATGTCGTCAATCCCGATGCGATCTGCGAACAATATGGTGCCGACTCATTGCGTTTGTATGAAATGTTTTTAGGACCTTTAGAACAATACAAACCGTGGAATACTTCTGGAATTACAGGGGTTCATAATTTCCTTAAAAAATTATGGAAACTGTATATTGGTCAAGACGGACTAAAAATCACTGATGCAGAGCCTTCAAAAGACCATCTAAAAACCCTTCACAAAACCATCAAAAAAGTAACTGAGGATATCGAGAATTTTTCATTTAACACCTCAGTTTCTACTTTTATGATTGCCGTGAATGAACTAACTGCCAAAGGTTGTGCTTCCAGAAAAATCTTAGAACCGTTATTGATATTGATTGCGCCTTATGCACCACATATTGCAGAGGAATTATGGAGTCAGCTTGGTCATCATGAATCCATCACAACCACCAAATTTCCAGAATTTGATGCGTCTCACCTGATCGAAAGCACAAAGGCTTATCCAATATCCTTTAATGGTAAAATGCGTTTTACGATAGAGTTGTCGTTAGATTTAAGTAAAGACGAAATTGAATCAGCAGTAATGGCGGATGAAAAAACGCAAGCTCAATTGGATGGTCGTACTCCGAAAAAAGTAATTGTTGTCCCAGGAAAAATCGTAAACATTGTTGGATAATATAGATCATATCGAAGTTATAGGGCTCATTGCAGCGTGTTTGACCACCTATGCGTTTCTACCACAGGTCTATAAAACTTGGAAAACTAAAGACGTTTCGGCATTTTCATTGCCAACATTTTCTTTATTTTTTATTGGGATTGTATTCTGGTTGGTATATGGTATTTATAAAGAAAGCATCTCCATGATTTTGGCGAATACAATAACGTTGATGTCTTCTTTTGCTTTATTAGTTTTTATTTATAAATATAGAAAACGTTAAAATTTAAGATCATTTTTTTTAGATTTAAAAATTGGTGCTATATTTGGTAGATAACTAAATCTAAAAACAATTACTATGGGAACCTACTATCTTATTCTTGGAGCCATCGCCTTAGTGAGTTGGCTCGTAAGTTCAACTCTAAAACGTAAATTCGAAACCTATTCAAAAATCCATTTACGCAATGGTTTGAGTGGCGCTGAAATTGCCGAAAAAATGCTTTTAGATCACGGCATTCGAGATGTAAAAGTTGTGTCAACTGCTGGTCGTTTGACAGATCATTATAATCCTACAGATAAAACAGTAAATTTAAGTGAGGCGGTATATAGTCAACGAAATGCTGCTGCTGCTGCTGTGGCTGCTCACGAATGTGGACATGCAGTTCAGCATGCGCAAGCCTATAGCTGGTTACAATTGCGTTCAACGCTTGTGCCTGCTGTAAATATTTCATCAAAACTGTCCATGTGGTTAATTTTTGGAGGACTGATTTTAGGGTTTGGAGCTGGACTCGGTTTAGGGTATTGGGTGGTTGTTGCTGGATTTGTCCTGATGGCGGTCGCTACAGTATTTAGTTTTATTACTCTTCCTGTAGAATACGACGCGAGTAATCGTGCTTTGGTATGGTTGAAAAACAAACACATGCTATCACAAGAAGAATATAAAGGCGCTGAAGATGCGCTAAAGTGGGCGGCTCGAACCTACTTGGTGGCTGCACTTGGTTCTCTTGCAACTTTAGTGTATTGGGGTTTTCAAATTTTTGGAAGAGATTAATTATATTTTAATCTGGCGATCAATTTGTTGGTCTAATGAAATAAAGGTTTCTGTTCTTGAAACGCCTGAAATAGGTTGTATCTGTTTGTTTAGAACCGACATCAGGTGTTCGTTGTCTTTACACAGAATTTTGATCAAAACACTCCAGTTTCCAGTCGTGTAATGGCACTCTAATACCTCAGAAATTTTTTTGAGTTGTTTGACAGCATCTGAGTTGTTTTTGGCTTTATCTAGGAAAACGCCAACAAACGCCATTGTGGTGTAGCCTAAAACTTTTGGGTTTAAGACAAACTTAGAGCCTGCAATTAGTCCAGAGCTTTCTAGTTTTCTTAACCGTTGATGAATAGCAGCCCCAGAAATTCCAACGCCACGTGCAATTTCTAGTACAGGAGTGCGTGCATCTTTCATTAATGCTCTTAGAATCGTTTTGTCAATACCATCAATTTCGATTTTTTTACCCATTTTTGTTGTAATTTATCAATTTACAAATCAAAAATAGATAATTTATATCAATTTGTAACTAAATTATATATTTAAAGAGTTATATCCGAAGTATTTTTCTTCTTTTTCGTTGAAAATGACTCCAAATTCTTTTAATTCATTTAAAATTGGTTCATAAAACTCCTTTTTAGTAGGGATTTGTACACCATAGGTTTGTATTTTGTTGTTTAATATTGCTAAAGCTGCAATTCCAACAGGTAATCCAACAGTTTTTGCCATAGCCGTAAACGTTTGGTCTTCACCAGTACACACCATGGTGGCATCAATTTGATGTTTTTTACCCTCTAATTCATATCCAAACTTGTGATACATCACAATCATATCTTTGTCTTCAGGACTCAAGGTCCAGCTGTCTAACAGAATTTTTTGAAGAATCTGTGCAGGTGTTGCATTTTTCAGTTCCACTTTTTTCTTATTGCTAAAGAGGTTCAATTCTTCTAGTTTCTCCCACACAATATCATCTTGATCTATTTTTAGTTTATATCGTAATTTCAACTCAACAGAATCTGTAGGACTATACGGTAAAAAGGAATTCATAAAATCTCGATAGCTCATGTTTTCACTTCCTGTAATGTTGTAACTATCATCGGTCATTCCTAAAATTACAAAAATTTGCCAGGCCCTACTAAAACCAACACGTCTTATTGTTCCCCGATACAGTGTTTTGACAGATTCTAGACCATACACATTTTGATATTTTAATGAATCTCGATTCGCATAGGCTTCAAATCGTCCATAGCCTTCAACTTCCAAAAACTCTGTACGTCTAAACAACCGATGATAGGGAATGTATTTAAACTTCCCTTCTTGAAGAAATTTAGCAGCTCCACCTTGTCCGGCCAATACAACATTTCGAGGGTTCCACGTAAATTTATAATTCCAAAGATTGGTGTCACTCTCAGGCGCCATTAAGCCACCAGTAAAGGATTCGAAAAGAATCATTTTCCCACCAGATTCCGTGATGCGATCAATGACTTGCATGGCACTCATATGATCAACACCAGGATCTAGTCCTATTTCATTTAAAAACACTAATTTTTTTGCTTTTGCATCTTTATCTAGTGCTTGCATTTCTTCACTGACATAAGAGGCTGTAACCATATGTTTTCCATAGGTCAAGCAATCTTTTGCAACCTCTATATGGAACCTAGCCGGTAGCATTGAAACGACGATATCGGCATTTTGAACCGCCAGTTGCCGAGCGGTCTTATCAAATATATCAAGCTTAAGCGCTTTTGCATTGGGGTGATTTCCAATCCATGTTTTAGCATTTGAAATTTCTAAATCTCCGATGGTGATTTGTAAGTTTTCAGCACTAGATTTATCTAAAAAATATTGTACAAGGTATGAAGCAGATTTGCCAGCTCCGATGATTAAAATGTTTCGCATATTAAATTGATATTCTTACTTTTGTAATTAGTTTGCCTACTAATGTAGTAAATTGAGTACGTTATAAATCGATATGGATAGAAAAATATTGTTATTAGCAAGTTTTATGGGTGGCGTTGGTGTTGTACTAGGTGCTTTTGCTGCGCATGGACTCAAGCCATTCTTAAGTGTTTCAGCCTTTGAGAGTTTTAATACTGGAATTCGCTATCAAATGTATCACGCTTTTTTGCTGTTTTTCGTTGGAATTACAACACACATCAAATCAAATCAAAAATCCATTATATTTAAGCTCATTTCAATTGGTGTTTTGTTGTTTTCAGGTTCCATATATGTATTATCTACCAATGCCTTGACGTCTTTTAATTTTAAAATAATCGGGTTAATTACACCAATTGGAGGACTGTTTCTTATCGCATCTTGGGTGCTTTTATTTGTCTATTTTTTTAAAAATAAAAAGTAAATTATTTTCATTTAATAATATTCAATACTTTTGTTGGATTAATTAATTTTGATAATCATGACACAAATCGGACCTATTACGAAAACGATTTCGTTAACTCCAATCGGAATCACTTCTAAAAAAATAAATTATCAACTGTCTCCAAACAACCTACACGAACTGACCATCAAACAAAAACTCGGATTTGAAACACGTTCCGGTGCCTTAGCAATCCGTACGGGCGAGTTTACGGGGCGTTCCCCAAAAGATCGATTTATTGTCAAAGATGACATCACTAAAGATCGAATTTGGTGGGGCGATGTGAACATTCCTTTTGCAACGGCGGACTTTGATAAGCTCTATACTAAAGTAACTGCCTACCTTTCTAAAAAAGAAATTTATGTGCGAGACAGTTATGCCTGTTCTGATCCTGCTTACCGCACCAATATTCGGGTGATTAATGAATATCCTTGGAGCAATTATTTTGCCTATAATATGTTTTTAAGACCTGAGGACTCAGAATTGAAAGATTTTGAACCTGAGTGGACGGTCATAAACGCTCCTAGTTTTATGGCCGATTCTAAGATTGATGGTACGCGCCAGCATAATTTTGCTATACTAAATTTCACAAAAAAAATAGCACTTATTGGCGGCACTGGCTATACAGGCGAAATTAAAAAAGGTATTTTTTCGGCTTTAAACTTTATACTTCCTGTCTTCAAAAACACCTTACCTATGCATTGTAGTGCTAATGTTGGAAAAGACGGCGATACGGCCATTTTTTTTGGACTTTCTGGCACAGGAAAAACCACACTTTCTACAGACCATCAACGCCATTTAATTGGTGATGATGAACATGGTTGGACTAGTGAAAACACTATTTTTAATTTTGAAGGGGGTTGCTATGCAAAAGTTGTTAATTTATCTAGAGACAAAGAACCTGAAATATTTGATGCTATTAAAAAAGGAGCTATTCTAGAAAATGTGATAATGAATGATAAAGGCGAGGTTGATTATTCGGATACTTCGATAACTCCAAATACGCGCGTCAGTTACCCCATCCATTTTATAGATAATATTCAACCCAACTCCATAGGAAAAAACCCTAAAAATATATTTTTTCTCACTGCTGATGCTTTTGGGGTTTTGCCTCCGATTTCAAAATTAACGCCTGGCCAAGCAGCGTATCATTTTATCTCTGGTTATACGGCTAAAGTTGCAGGAACTGAAGCAGGAATCACTGAACCTGTACCTAGTTTTTCAGCTTGTTTTGGAGCGCCTTTTATGCCGCTACACCCCACAAAGTACGCCGAAATGTTGAGTGCTAAAATGAAAGCTTCTGGTGTTACGGTTTGGCTGGTAAATACCGGTTGGACAGGTGGACCTTACGGCATCGGAACGCGTATGAAATTAGCATATACCCGTGCTATGATTAACGCTGCAATAGATGGTTCCTTAGAAGCAGCTAATAAAGATAATTACCATATTCATTCCGTGTTTGGAGTGTATCAACCTAGAGTTTGTCCAAATGTTCCAACAGCATTTTTGAGCCCACGAAAAACATGGAAAAATGATGAAGGGTTTTATAAAACCGCCTATAAATTAGCAAACTCGTTTAAAAGTAATTTCAAACAATTTGAACGTTATGCAAATAAAGAAATATTAGAGGGAGGTCCAAATTCTTTAAAAGTAGAGCGTTGATAGCGTCTTAATATTCCATTAAGTCTATAGCAATATCTAATATAGGACGGTTTCTTTCTGTTTAAAAAATAAAAATTGTAATTTTAGGGTTTACAATGAACCAATGAAGCATTTTGCTGTTGTCTTATTTTTTTGTTCTTTCTTTTCATGTGACTATTATGAAAAAAAGAAACTAGATTCTAATAAAATTTTGATGGAGGAATTAGAAACCTTTAATTGGAATGAAGTCGATCGTTATCCGAATTTTGAAAACTGTGTGGACTCTATAGATTTTCAGAGTAACAAAAAGTGTTTTGAAGAAACCATTGCCACACAAATCTCAGAATATTTTATGACACAGAACGTAATTGTATCTCAAACGGTTAGCGATACAATACGAATAGATCTTTTGGTGTCTAAAAGCGGTGAAATAAATATTACTGAAATTCAAGCGCAAGAACTAACCAATCAACAAATACCAGGTTTGGACTCAATTTTAAGTTACAGTTTAAAAGGGCTTCCAAAATTATACCCAGCGATAAAAAGAAGTCAACACGTGCAAACGGCATTTCAATTGCCAATAATACTTAAGGTTGATTAATGGCAGAAGAAAAAATTATATTAGGGATTGATCCTGGAACCACAATTATGGGGTTTGGACTGATTAAGGTCAAAGGAAAAACCATGGAGTTTTTACAATTGAATGAATTGTTACTTAAAAAATATGACGACCATTATTTGAAACTCAAACTTATATTTGAACGGACTATTGAATTGATTGATACTTATCACCCTGACGAAATTGCGATTGAAGCTCCATTTTTTGGAAAAAATGTGCAAAGTATGCTCAAGCTTGGCAGAGCGCAAGGCGTAGCGATGGCTGCCGGTTTATCTAGAGAAATTTCGATTACCGAGTATTCACCTAAAAAAATAAAAATGGCGATTACGGGAAATGGTAATGCGAGTAAAGAGCAAGTTGCTAAAATGCTGCAAAGTCTTTTAAATCTCAAAGAATTGCCTAAAAATTTAGATTCAACAGATGGATTAGCAGCTGCAGTGTGTCATTTTTATAATCAAGGAAAAGTGATTGGAGGTAAAAGCTATACTGGTTGGAGCGCCTTTGTGAAGCAAAACGAAAGTAGAGTTAAAAAATAATATAAACACCATGGATATAGAAACGCTCAAATACCCTATTGGAAAACCTAATTTCCCTAACATAATTGAACAAGAGCATATTAATGCCTGGATTCAAGATATTAAACAATTTCCTTCTTTAGTTACAAAAGAAGTGTCGTCTCTTACAGCTAATGAACTTAATTATAAATACAGGCCAGACGGCTGGACGATTCAGCAAGTTGTGGGGCATTGTATAGATAGCCATATGAATAGTATTGTCCGTTTTAAATTGGCATTAACTGAACACAACCCAACCATTCGCCCTTACGAAGAAGCGCAGTGGGCAGAGTTGTCCGATACTGTAAATTATAGTATTAAAAGTGCAACAGCCCTTTTGGTTGGTATTCATCAACGTTGGGTGTTTTTGTTAGAACAGCTAGACTCTGTACAACTGAAGAAAACGTATATTCATCCGGATGGAAACGAGCTAGTATCATTAGAGCAAAGTATAGCAATTTATGCATGGCATTGCAATCACCATTTACAACATATTATTAATGCCAAGGTATTTAAATATTAACTCCAAAACTATAGTTTAGTGTCAGGTATTTATATCCACATTCCATTTTGTAAAAAAGCATGTCACTATTGTAATTTTCATTTTTCGACGAATCAAAATTCCAAATCGGCATTTATCAAAGCCGTTTGTAATGAACTGGTGCTTCGTAAATCAGAATACATTTCTGAAGAAATTCAATCGATTTACTTTGGAGGCGGAACTCCAACAGTTTTGGAGGTTTCGGAATTAGACATGATTCTTCAAGTGGTTTACAAACATTATAAAGTATCCGATACTCCAGAAATCACACTTGAAGCCAATCCAGATGATCTCGATTTAGAAAAAATAAAAAGACTTGCAAACACAAAAATTAACCGATTAAGTATCGGAATTCAGTCTTTTCATGAATCTGATTTATCAGCTATGAACAGAGCACACAATGCCGATGAGGCTAAAAAATGTTTAGAAATTGCCACAGCCTATTTTGATAATATTACCATCGATTTAATGTTTGGAATGCCCTCAATGACGGTTGAACAATGGCGACAAAATTTACAAACGGCTTTTGCGTACGGAATTAAACATCTGTCGTGTTATGCGCTCACCGTTGAGCCAAAAACAGCCTTGGAGCATTTTATTCGTAAAGGAAGCCATCCTCCAATGGATGATGAGCTATCTGCTAAACATTTTGAAGTGTTAGTAGAGGAAACTTCAAAACAAGGACTTACACACTATGAAACCTGTAGCTTTGGTCATTCTGGATTTTTTTCAAGGCATAATATGAGTTATTGGTTAGGGAAAACCTATATGGGTGTTGGGCCTTCGGCACACTCTTTTGATGGGGCCAAAAGAAGTTGGAATATCTCCAATAATTCAAAATATATTAAAGCATTAGAAGCCGATGAACTACCGTTTGAATCAGAAGTTTTATCTGTAGAAAATAGGTTTAACGAATATATAATGACGGGCTTACGAACGATATGGGGTATTTCACTTGAAAAAATTGAAACTGATTTCGGCACTAAAATAAAAGAACAGCTGCTTCAAGACTCTAAAAAATTCATCACTTCAAACACCCTTGAAATCGAAGATGATCATATAAAAATTACACATGCTGGAAAATTTCTTTCCGACGGAATTGCATCAGATTTGTTTTTAGTTTAATCAAATTTATTTAAATTTACGTAGAACCGAGTATGTTTTGAATATCATTTTCTAATGAAATGACTAATAGCAAACCTGTCTGGGGTAGTGAGGCAGATGTAACCGTTAAAAAATAATAAAAATACATGAAAGCAATTATTCAGGCTAACAGCCGTACCTACACCATATTTATCGATCAGCCCTTGGATATTTCAATCCCGTTACGCGCTTCAAAAGATAATGTTAATGCATGGTATCTGCCACCACCAAAAATATATCCAGCCAAAGTGAAAGGATGGACAGGCAGCATCAAGGAAGGTGCTGCAGTCAATTTTAATACGATTGAAATTAATCCACACGCCCACGGAACACACACCGAATGCGTTGGACATATTACGAAAGAAGTCCATACAATTAATAGCTGTTTAACACAGTTTTTATTTGTAGCAGAGGTTATTACTGTAGTTCCAGAATTTTTAAATGGCGATTTTATTATTTCCGAAAAACAATTGCGCTATGCGATAGGCAATAAAAAAAGAGAAGCGGTAGTTATCCGAACACTACCTAATACCAACGATAAACTAAGTCGACAATATGCACATACAAATCCACCATATCTTACAGAGGCTGCGGCGATTTACCTTCGAGAAAAGGGCGTTAAACATCTATTGGTTGATACGCCAAGTGTAGATAAAGAAAAGGATGATGGGCAGCTTTTAGCGCATAAAGCCTTTTGGAATATTGGCGGTGAAATTCGTATGGATGCGACGATTACAGAACTTGTTTTTGTGCCAAACTCTGTAGAAGATGGGAAATATATTTTAAATATATTAATTGCGCCATTTGAAAATGATGCCTCTCCAAGTAAGCCAATTTTGTACAAATTATATGATAAAGAAAGCCTAAAACCCTGATGATTACAATTGATGTCATACAATCCTATTGTTTAAAAAAGGAACAAACTACTGAAGAATTTCCTTTTGATGAAAGTACCTTGGTTTATAAGGTATTAGGAAAAATATATGCACTCTGTCCTTTAGAAGCTTGGGAGCAGGGCAAGCCATCCATTACATTAAAATGTGACCCTGATTATGCTGACGAACTTCGCAACGACTATGACGCCATTCACTCTGGGTTTCACACCAATAAAAGACATTGGAACACAATTTATTTAAGCAACTGTCAATTTTCCCCTGAGTTTCTTTTTGAACTCATCGATCATAGCTATGCCATGGTTGTTAAAAATATGCCTAAAAAATTAAGAAGTCAACTCATATCAATTTATTAAAGTTTAAAGGGCTCCTTGCAGAGACCACTGGGCTTTTTAATACGATAGAATCATAATAAAAGAGGCGTATCTTATGCGGATCACTCAAAATGAAAAAGTTTTCTCACAAAAGATAGTGATTGGTAAGTAGTAGCTTACAACCTGTTTTAAACTTTAAGACTGAAGCTCGGTAAAATATTTATAAAATAAAGGAATTGTTTCGATTCCTTTAAAGTAGTTAAAAAGTCCAAAATGTTCGTTAGGGGAGTGGATGGCGTCACTGTCCAATCCAAAGCCCATCAAAATAGTTTTACTCTTTAACTCTTTTTCAAAGAGTGCTACAATGGGAATACTTCCGCCCCCACGTTGTGGAATTGGCGCTGTCCCAAACGTGTTTTTGTAAGCCATCGCAGCGGCTTTATATCCAATAGTATCAATAGGAGTTACGTAGCCTTGACCGCCGTGATGCGGTGTCACTTTTACAGATACGCCTTTTGGTGCAATGCTCTCAAAATGAGATTTAAAAAGCTGTGTAATCTCCTCACAATCCTGGTTAGGAACAAGACGCATTGAAATTTTCGCATAGGCTTTACTCGCAATTACAGTTTTGGCACCTTCTCCAGTGTAGCCACCCCAAATACCATTCACATCTAGTGTTGGACGGATAGAGTTGCGTTCGTTGGTTGTGTAGCCTTTTTCGCCATAGACCGCATTAATTTCTAAAGATTTTTTATAGGCTTCTAATGAAAAGGGTGCTTTTGCCATTTCTGAGCGTTCTTCGTCAGATAAGTTTTCGACCTTATCATAAAAGCCAGGGATGGTAATGTGATTATTTTCGTCATGCAAAGAGGCGATCATCTTGGCTAATATATTAATAGGGTTTGCTACGGCACCGCCATAAATCCCAGAGTGTAAATCCCTGTTGGGTCCTGTTACTTCGACCTCGACATAACTTAATCCTCTTAGTCCTGTGGTAATAGATGGGGTGTCTTTAGCAATCATTCCGGTATCCGAAATTAAGATGACATCGTTTTTTAGTTTGGATGCATTGTTTTTGACAAATTCAGCTAGGTTTTCACTTCCAACTTCTTCTTCGCCTTCAATCATAAATTTGACATTACAAGGCAATTGATCCGTTGAGGTCATAAACTCAAGTGCTTTGACATGCATATACATTTGTCCTTTGTCGTCACAAGCACCACGTGCAAAGATGGCGCCTTCAGGATGGAGTTCTGTTTTTTTAATGATAGGTTCAAAAGCAGGGGAGTCCCACAACTCAATAGGATCTGCAGGTTGCACATCATAATGACCATACACTAGAATTGTTGGGAGTTTAGAATCTATCATTTTTTCGCCATAAACGATAGGAAATCTTTTTGTTTGACAAATTTCAACAGTATCACAGCCGGCTGTTTTTAGACTGTCGGCCACAAAGTCGGCCGCTTTAAAGACCTCTTTACTATAGGCTGAATCCGCACTCACAGACGGAATTTTAAGAAGTTCGAAAAGTTCTTGAACAAAGCGATCTTTGTTTGAATCATGATATGATTGTAGTGAATTCATAGTTTTTTTTTGTAAATGTAAAGCTACAAAAATCATCCTAGAAAATAGTTCACTGTACTATTTGTATTTATAAACTATTGTTTATATTTGCGTCCCTATTAAATGTATGTTTAGCGGGCGTGGTGGAATTGGTAGACACGCTAGACTTAGGATCTAGTGCCGCGAGGTGTGGGAGTTCGAGTCTCCCCGCCCGCACTAAACA
>JAQXCA010000092.1 GCA_029252105.1 Flavobacteriaceae bacterium
GGTACACTACTGGTACATGAGAGATTATTGGGCAACAAACGCCGAGTCTCCAACATTCTTCCGCTATGTGGATTGGGTGCTTACCGTACCATTGATGTGTGTTGAGTTTTATTTAATTCTCAAAGTTGCTGGCGCAAAAAAATCGTTACTTACTAAAATGATTGTGTATTCAGTTATTATGTTAGTAACAGGGTACCTAGGTGAGACTGTATACTCAGGAAGCGCAGCGCTATGGGGCTTTTTATCTGCAGCAGCCTATTTTGCTATAGCTTACGAGATATGGCTTGGTGGAGCAGCAAAATTAGCTAAAGAAGCTGGTGGCGATGTTTTAGCAGCACATAAAATATTATGCTGGTTTGTACTCGTTGGATGGATTATTTATCCATTAGGATACTTAGTTGGTACAGCTGATGGACAGTGGTATTCTTTCATGTCTGGAGTAGGACTTGATATGGATGTTCTGTATAACATTGCTGATGCAATCAATAAAATCGGATTCGGTTTAGTAATTTACAGTCTAGCAGTTAAGAAAACCGCTTAAACACAGAATTACAAGTAGATATTAAATTGAGGCTGTCTGAAAAGACAGCCTTTTTTTTTGCACTTTTTTAACGCAGTTGAGTCATTGACTTCGGCTTTGGTTTTTGTAACTTTACACTCAAATCAAACTTAAAATGAGCGTAACGAAAGATCAAATTATAAAAGCTGCAATGGCGGCTTGTAAAGATACCCTAATGGAAACTCTAAACATCGAATTTGTCGATGCCGGAGAAGATTTCGTAGTTGCTAAAATGCCTGTTAATAAACGTGTCTACCAACCAGACGGCGTGCTACACGGCGGTGCCACTGCTGCACTTGCTGAAACTGTTGGAAGTTTTGCAGCACATATTTTTTTAGATACCAAAAATTATTTTGTGAGAGGTATTGATATTTCTGCCAACCACATAAAAAGTGTGAAAGAAGGCTTTGTCTATGCTAAAGCCACCTTTATTCATAGAGGCAGAACCATGCAAATTTTTAATATCGAGGTGACCGACGATCAAAATCAATTAGTGTCGTCTTGTAAACTAACCACCGTTTCACTTCCTAAAGAACGCTAATAAATGATTTCGACTGATTTTTTCGATCATTTAGATAAAGCGATAAAATCGAGACATCCCTTTGTGCTTTTTTCTAAACCAGAACATCGTTCTTTAAAATCATATATACAAACAAATACGGAGACGTATCGTATTGATGATTATTCTGAAAGTGGGTTTGTATTTGCACCATTTGATTCAGCCAAAGACAGCTTTTACATTCCATTAGAGAATTCAATGGTCATTGAGCTTGAACATTTAGATTTTGATGCAAAGTTTAAACCAAATCATTTAGATCGTATTGAGCCAGTCGATGATCACTTGAAGTTGGTATCTACAGCAATTGATACGATAAATACAACAGATTTAGAAAAAGTCGTGCTGTCTAGAGCGTTTAAATTTAACTTACAAAGCTCAAATCCTATTGAGATTTTCAAATCACTAGCACAGACCTATCCATCGGCTTTTACCTATTGTTGGTTTCATCCACAAACAGGGTTTTGGTTTGGTGCTTCTCCAGAAAGTTTATTAAAATTAGAAGGAAGATCACTAACTACAATGGCTCTGGCAGGAACCCAAACGTTTAACCCAGCTAAGGACATTGAATGGGATATTAAAAACAAAGACGAACATGCATTTGTAACGGATTATTTGGTGGATGTGCTGTCCAATTATCTAGAGCCAATAAAAACTTCTGGTCCACATACACTTAGAGCAGGTGAATTATTGCACCTTCAAACCCATATTACGGGGCGTTTAAAATCAACTGATCATAGTTTAAAAGAGTTGTTGAGAGCAATGCATCCAACACCAGCTGTTTGTGGTACACCAAGACAAATGGCTTTAGACTATGTCTTTTTAAATGAAGCTTATGATCGTGAATTTTATGCTGGATTTTTTGGAGAGTTAAATGTGCCAACAGAACAAACGTTTAGAAACTCCAAAAAAAACATTGAAAATCGCGCCTACCAACCAAATCGAAAATCAACACATCTGGCCGTGAATTTACGTTGCATGAAGCTAGATGGTTCTTTAGCGACTCTTTATAGTGGTGGTGGAATTACTAAAAATTCTGACCCCTTAACCGAATGTGTAGAAATCCAAAATAAGATTCAAACGATCAAAAAAGTACTCTAAACCTTTAGGAAATATTTATTATTTCATTTCAATTTAAACCCTAAAAATTAAATAACTTTGCAGGGTAATGATACAGCCAAAACAGCCTTTAGCACAATCGATTATTCAGCTCTGTAAAAACCATAATATTAAACATATTGTGATTTCACCAGGAAGTCGAAATGCCCCTTTAACTATTGGTTTTACGAATCATGATTTTTTTGATTGTTACAGTATTGTTGATGAACGCTCAGCAGGATTTTTTGCCTTAGGAATAGCGCAGCAATTACAACAACCAGTGGCGTTGGTGTGTACCTCAGGAAGTGCACTCGTTAATTACTACCCAGCAGTTACGGAAGCATTTTATAGTCGTATTCCGCTTGTTGTTATTTCTGCCGACCGACCAGAACATCTTATAAATATTGGAGATGGTCAGACTATTACACAGCCGCATATTTTTGGTGCCCATATTTTATATGAAGCAAATCTAGAAATGACTTTTAAAAAGTCGTTTTTAAAGGCTATTAAAAGCAATAATTCATTAATTGAAAAGGCCCTTCATATTGCCAATTCCCAAAGTGGACCTGTCCATATCAATGTGCCTTTTGCGGAACCTCTATACGATACCATTGAAGTTGAAGAACATCAGTTAAAGCAGGATAAAGTTAAACTAAACAACAATTCATTTTTACTTTCTAAAACAGAGCTTAAAAAGTGGCAGTCCTCGAAACGAAAAATGATTTTAGTGGGTGTAAACCCTCCAAATAATATTCAAGATATTTACTTGAAATTATTAGCAGAAGACCCGTCTATAATTGTTCTCACAGAAACGACTTCAAATTTACATCATCCAAATTTTTTCCCAAGTATTGATCAATTAATTACCCCATTAGATTCAACGGATTTCGAAGCACTACAACCAGATCTATTACTCACATTTGGCGGAATGATTGTTTCTAAAAAAATTAAGACGTTTTTGCGTACCAATGCTCCAAAAACACACTGGCATATTGATCCTGTTTCTGTAAATGACACGTTTTTTTGTTTGACAAAACACTTTAAATGCGAGGTGAATACGTTTTTTAAATCTCTTACAAGCTCTGATAGTTTTCCACTTGTAAGTACTTATTTTGAAACGTGGAACCATGTCAAAATACGTCGTCTTAAGAAACATAAGAAATATTTAAAATCGATCCCTTTTAGTGATTTTAAAGCGTTTGACGGGATTTTGAAACAAATTCCTGAGCATTATATGCTTCAGTCTGGAAACAGCTCTACCATACGCTACTTGCAATTGTTTGAGTTAAACAAAACGCTGACAGTTTTTTGTAATCGTGGGACCAGTGGTATAGATGGATCAACAAGCACCGCAATTGGCGCTGCTACCGTTTCAGATAAACCGACCGTTTTTATTACAGGGGATTTAAGTTTTTTTTACGATAGTAATGCGCTTTGGAATAATTATATCCCCTCAAACTTCAGGATTATTATTATAAACAATAGAGGGGGTGGTATTTTTAGAATTTTACCAGGCAATAAAAATTCTAAAAACTTCAGCACTTTTTTTGAAACAAATCACGAACTGACTGCTGAGCCAATTTCTAAGCTTTTTAATTTTGATTACACTTCCGCAAGCTCATACAAAGAATTAGAAACAGCCTTAGAAAATTTTTATACACTTAGCTCACGTCCAAAACTACTTGAAGTCTTTACGCCGTCTTCGGAAAACGATCAAATATTATTATCTTATTTTGATTTTGTTAAATAAGAATTAGGGTTTTATTTTATTATTGTGACTTTATAACCCTATCAGTGTCCTATTTTTAAAGATGTGTGTCGCATGTCATCTAATCCTTAGCTCCATTTATGAACAAAAGAGATAAACTTATAGTAAAGTATGCCAGTGATTTAAAAGAAAAATGTAGTATTATTCCAGATATGGATCTCCTTAAGAAAATCGCCATTGGATGTGGTCCTTGTATATATAATGCAGATTCCAGTATTCTTACAGTAATAAAACCATTCCAATTAAAAACCATTAGAAACATGTTTCTTATAAGGCGGTTAGGACTAGATTTTAATGACAATTTATACGAAACAATTGAGACTGTTGTAGCGCAGTATGGAGGTGCCAACGTTAGTAAATATCGCGTAGTTATTTATTACTTGTTAGTCAAACATTTTGAAAAAGAATCCGTGTATTAGAATGTTTTAAAATACAATTCTAAAACGTCCCAATTTGTTGTGTCGCTTTTTTTAATTACTCCCTCTATTATTCTTACCTTTGTGTCATGATACACATAGGAGATTATAATAAGCTTACAATTCTTAGGGATACTGAACCTGGATTGTTTTTGGGAGATGATGAAGAGCAAGAAGTATTACTTCCTAACCGGTATGTTCCTAAAGCGTTTGAGATTGACGATGTCATTGAAGTCTTTGTATATCTTGACAATGAAGAACGCCTTGTTGCGGTTACCGATCACCCTTATATTAGAAAAGGAGAATTCGCATTACTTCGATGTAATTCTGTTAACGATATTGGCGCTTTTCTCGATTGGGGAATGGTAAAAGAATTATTTTGTCCTTTTAGAGAACAAGCATTTCCAATGAAAGCAGGAGGCTGGTATTTGGTCTATTGTTATCTAGATGAAACTTCAGAACGTCTAGTAGCTTCAAGTAAAACAAACCGATTTTTAGATAATAAAGAACTCACTGTTGAAGCCTTTGATGAGGTTGATCTTATCGTGTCTCACCCTTCAGATTTAGGAATGAATGTGATTATTAATAAAACTCATTTAGGTTTAATTTTTAATCAAGATTTATTTAAAGACCTTAGTATTGGCGACAAATTAAAAGGACTAGTGAAGAAAATTCGTCCTGGAAATAAAATAGATATTACACTTGAAAAAATTGGATATAGAAATATTGAACCCAATGCTCAAGTTATTATGGAACGTTTAGAAAACAACGCGAATGGATATTTAAAACTTACCGATAAATCATCACCTGAAGCTATCAAGTCAACGGTTCAAATGAGTAAAAAAAGTTTTAAGAAAGCGGTTGGGACTCTTTACAAACAACGTCTAATTCGTATTGAATTGGATGGCATATATTTAACAACATAAAACTGTAATCCTATGGCTAATATACAATGGAAAACTGTTAAAGAATACGAAGACATTACTTATAAAAAATGTAATGGCGTTGCTCGAATTGCATTTAATCGTCCAGATGTGAGAAATGCATTTAGACCCAAAACAACCCTCGAATTATACCAAGCGTTATATGATGCTAATGAAGACACAAGCATAGGAGTTGTTTTATTAAGTGCAGAAGGACCTTCATCAAAAGATGGCGTTTATTCGTTTTGTAGTGGTGGCGATCAAAAAGCGCGTGGTCATGAAGGCTATGTTGGAGATGATGGATACCACCGATTAAATATTTTAGAAGTACAACGACTGATACGATTTATGCCTAAAGCAGTTATAGCAGTAGTGCCCGGATGGGCCGTTGGTGGTGGACATAGTTTACATGTTGTATGTGATTTAACTTTAGCGAGTAAAGAGCACGCGATTTTTAAACAAACAGATGCCGATGTTACCAGTTTTGACGGCGGCTATGGTTCGGCCTACTTAGCAAAAATGGTGGGGCAAAAAAAAGCAAGAGAAATCTTTTTCTTAGGAAGAAATTATAACGCACAAGAAGCGTATGATATGGGAATGGTAAACGCTGTGATTTTACATGACGAGTTAGAAACTACGGCTTATGATTGGGCTCAGGAAATTTTAGAAAAATCTCCGATATCAATTAAAATGCTAAAGTTTGCCATGAACCTTACAGATGACGGCATGGTCGGACAACAAGTTTTTGCTGGTGAGGCTACACGACTTGCGTACATGACAGACGAAGCCAAAGAAGGACGAGACGCTTTTTTGGAAAAACGAAAGCCTAATTTTGAAAAAAAATGGATTCCATAATATGAAGAAACTTGGAATATGGATTTCAGCGTGCCGATTGAGAACACTTCCTTTGTCAATTTCAGGAGCCATAGTAGGTTCTGGAATTGCGTATTCTAGAGGGTTTTTTGATGGATATGTATTTGCGTTTACAATTCTTACCACTTTAAGTTTTCAAATTTTATCCAACCTAGCCAACGATTATGGCGACGGCGTTAAAGGTACAGATAACGAGAATCGTATCGGTCCAGAACGTGCTTTGCAAAGTGGAGATATAAGTCCCAAACAGATGCGGAATGCAATTATTTTCAACGTCATGATATCTCTTTTCCTAGCTGGAGGTTTAATATATATAGCATTTGGTTCGGAGCAGTTTGTAACCTCTTTGGTATTTATGCTTCTTGGACTCTTAGCGATTATAGCAGCAATTAAATACACAGTCGGTACTTCTGCATATGGCTATAAAGCCCTAGGAGATGTTATGGTATTTTTGTTTTTTGGATGGCTTAGTGTGTTAGGAACGTATTTTTTATATTCTAAACAAATTGATTTTTTAATGCTGTTGCCTGCGAGCTCTATAGGACTGTTAAGTGCTGGGGTACTCAACCTAAATAATATGCGGGATATAGAATCCGATAAATTATCCAATAAACATACCTTAGCGGGCTATTTTGGTTCAAAAAATGCTAAAACTTACCATTTAGTTGTGATTATTGTTGCTTTGGCTTTAATAGGGGTCTATTCGTTTTTATCCGACAACAATTCAATGTACTTTGTATTTATAGCTTTCGTACCGTTACTATTACACCTTAATCGTGTTATCAAAACCAATACGCCTTTGGAGTACGATCCGCAGCTTAAGACTTTAGCCCTCTCAACATTTTTGTTAGCAATCGTTTTTAGTGTTTGCCATATTTTAACATAAGACGTGAAAAGATATTTTTAAATATGAAAGCTACTTATTTTAAACATCAACTGCAATTAAAACGCCCTAGTGGTACTTCTAGAGGCGTTTTAACTTACAAAGATACGTGGTTCATACAACTTGAGGATAATAAGCAACGGGGAATAGGAGAGTGTGGAATGTTTAAAGGATTGAGTAGTGATGACCGCCCAGATTTTGAAACTAAACTGGCTTGGACTTGTAAAAACATACATTTAGGACTTGAAGCATTATTAACAGAACTGATTGCGTTTCCTTCAATTCAATTTGGTTTGGAAATGGCATTTTTATCAATAACGCGTAAGAACAAGTTTGAGCTATTTCCATCAAATTTTACCAAAGGAAAAGACTCAATTCCTATCAATGGTCTTATTTGGATGGGAAATTTAGCGTTTATGAAACAACAAATCAATGCCAAACTTGCAGCGGGGTTTTCATGTATAAAACTAAAAATAGGGGCAATAGATTTTGATAAAGAATTAGATCTAATCAAATCTATACGATCAGAATTCGCCGCAGATACAATTGAAATTCGTGTAGATGCAAACGGAGCTTTTAAACCCAATCAAGCCCTAGAGAAATTAAAACGTTTATCAGACTACAATTTGCATTCTATTGAACAACCTATTCCGCAAGGACATATTCATGAGATGGCACAATTATGCTCAGAAACGCCACTCCCAATTGCTTTAGACGAAGAATTAATTGGAGTGTTTTCTGTAACAAATAAGCAGTTATTACTACAAACTATTAATCCCCACTACATTATACTTAAACCTACACTTGTTGGCGGTTTCAAAGGCAGTCAAGAGTGGATAGATGCCGCGAAATCAAATAAAATTGATTGGTGGGTAACTAGTGCTTTAGAAAGTAATATAGGGCTCAATGCGATTGCGCAATGGACATACACACTAAAAAACCCATTGCCTCAAGGGTTAGGAACAGGCGCATTATTTACCAATAATGTCCAATCCCCTTTAATGGTTGATTCAGGGCAATTACTTTATGATTTAAAAACGATGTGGAACTTAAAATTTTAATTTATGTATATCAAACAAGTATTTAATTTTAAACATGATTGGTGGCTCTACATCGCTGGTATAGCAATTGTTTTTATTGCAGTACTCTTGGGTCAAATTCCTTATACAGTAATTTTAATAACGAAAGCTGTTGAAGCAGGTCTTGACCTTCAGAACCTAGACATGAATCAAACGATGACTTTGTTAGAGTCTAATTTGAATTTATTTCTCATGCTTATATCTTTTGCAGCAGGTCTGTTAGGCGTCTTTTTTGTAGTTAAATATTTACACAATCAATCCATACGAAGTTTGACCACTTCAAGATCCAAAATTGATTGGAGGCGTTTTTGGTTTGCCTTTTTATTTTGGGGCATTATCTCCAGTGGATTAGTACTCTTAGATCATTATATGTCTCCAGAAAATTATGTATTTAATTTTAAATTGGTTCCCTTCCTGATATTAGCAGCCATTGCTATCGTTTTAATTCCACTGCAAACTAGTTTTGAAGAATATTTTTTTAGAGGGTATTTGATGCAAGGATTAGGGGCGCTATGTAAAAATAAATGGGTGCCTTTAATTATTACATCTACATTATTCGGTCTCCTTCACATTGCCAATCCAGAGATCGAAAAATTAGGCTATATATTATTGGTGCATTATATTGGAACAGGCTTCTTTTTAGGCATCATCACGCTAATGGATGATGGCTTGGAATTAGCTCTAGGGTTTCATGCCGCAAACAATTTATTTACTGCCCTTTTAGTCACTGCTGATTGGACCGCTTTTCAAACCCATTCTGTTCTTAGAGATGTATCCGATCCAGACATAGGGAATTTTGAAATATTTGCTTCGGTATTGATTCTCTATCCTATTCTGATTTTTATTTTTGCTAAGGTCTATAAGTGGACCAATTGGAAAGAAAAATTGACAGGTTCGATTACAAAAGATCCGGTCCCAACGACTAGTATTTCGGAGTAATTGAAGTCTCAAGCTACATATCATCACCCACATTCGGCGTTCAAATTGGATGGTGTTTGTTATGATGCCATAGGCTTGTCAAAACTTGCAGATCGTTATATAAAAGAAGGAGCAGATTACCAAGTGTCTTTAGGGAGTTTCATCAAACAATGGATAGATTCTAACGCGCAACTAACGCTTCAGACTTCTGGGTCAACAGGAACACCGAAGCCTATTTTAATGCCTAAACAAGCACTAGTAAATTCTGCTATGGCTACTGGAAGTTACTTCGATTTACAAGCTGGAGACTCTGCTTTATCCTGTTTGTCATTTGAGTATATCGCAGCTAAAATGATGTTTGTAAGAGCTTACGTTTTGGGATTAGAATTGTTTTGTTTCAAGCCGAGTTCTAATCCCTTAGCAACGTTGACAAGAGCCTATGATTTTTGTGCGTTGGTTCCGTTGCAACTCGAAAATTCTGTAGAATATTTGCATCGTATTAAAACGCTTATTGTTGGAGGTGCACCGCTTTCAGAAGGCTTAAAAACGAAACTTAAACACACGTCTGTAAATATCTATGAAACTTTTGGTATGACAGAAACCGTCAGTCATATTGCGGTTAAAAACATTAGTAAATCAGCAACTTTTTTTGAGATTTTGCCTTCGGTGTCTATTGGCGTCGATACTCGAAATTGTTTATGGATTAAAGCGCCTCAAATCACATCTATTCAAATTCAAACAAATGATGTTGTGAACCTTATTTCCAAAACATCTTTTGAATGGGTGGGGCGTTATGATACAATTATAAATTCTGGAGGTATAAAAATTGCTCCAGAGCAACTAGAGCAACAATTAGAAGGTTTTATTACAAACCGCTTTTTTATTACGTCCAAAGAAGATGAGGTACTAGGCAATGCGGTAGTAATAGTTATTGAAAGTTCAATTCCATACAAAACACTAAATTTTGAAGCTTTAGAACCTAACAAACGCCCGAAGGATATTTATTATGTGGATAAGTTTGTAGAAACGGTTTCCGGTAAAATTAAACGTCAAGAAACCTTAAATCAGGCTAAACCTGAATAACACCCATATTGAAAGCTTTTTCAATTGGGGCATGGTTTGCTGCTTCTATTCCTATACTAATCCAATCACGTGTGTCTTTGGGATCAATAACGGCGTCCGTCCATAACCTAGCAGCAGCATAGTAAGGAGAAACTTGTGCGTCGTAGCGTGATTTAATTTCATCGAATAACTTTGCCTCTTTTTCAGGAGTAATAGTTTCACCTTTCTTTTTTAGAGAAGCTGTTTCTATTTGCAACAATACTTTTGCAGCACTATTTCCACTCATAACCGCTAATGCTGCACTTGGCCATGCCACAATAAGTCTAGGGTCATAGGCTTTACCACACATTGCATAATTTCCTGCGCCGTAGCTATTTCCAATGATTACCGTAAATTTTGGAACCACACTATTACTTAATGCATTTACCATTTTGGCACCATCTTTTATAATGCCACTGTGCTCACTTTTACTCCCCACCATAAATCCGGTTACATCTTGCAAAAATACTAAAGGTATTTTTTTCTGATTACAATTGGCAATAAATCGTGTAGCTTTATCTGCACTGTCATTATAAATAACACCACCAAATTGCATTTCACCTTTTGCGTTTTTGACTAATTTACGTTGATTTGTTACAATTCCAACTGCCCATCCATCAATGCGTGCATAGGCTGTAATAATCGTTTTACCGTAACCTGCTTTATACTCTTCAAATTCTGAGTCATCAACTAACCTTTTAATGACTTCATACATGTCATATTGATCGGCTCTTGATTGTGGAAGAATCCCATAGAGTTCTTCAGGATTTGATTTTGGTAATTTAGGAAGACTTCTATTATAGCCAGCTTTGTCATAATTACCAATTTTATCCATAATGGATTTGATTTTATCCAATGCATCGGCATCGTCTTTTGCTTTATAATCCGTTACACCACTGAGTTCACAATGTGTTGTTGCGCCACCCAAAGTTTCATTATCAATAGATTCTCCAATAGCTGCTTTTACTAGATAACTTCCTGCCAAAAATATACTCGCTGTTTTATCTACAATAATAGCTTCGTCACTCATAATAGGTAAGTAAGCTCCACCTGCAACACAACTGCCCATTATCGCCGAAATTTGCGTAATTCCCATGCTGCTCATTTGGGCGTTATTTCTAAAAATGCGTCCAAAATGTTCTTTGTCTGGAAAAATCTCATCTTGCATTGGGAGGTAAACGCCCGCAGAATCGACTAAGTAGATGATTGGTAATTTATTTTCAATAGCAATTTCTTGCGCTCTAAGATTTTTTTTAGCTGTGATTGGAAACCAAGCACCAGCTTTTACAGTAGCATCATTTGCCACGACAATACATTGTTTGCCACTTATGTAGCCCATTTTTACAACAACGCCTCCAGAAGGACATCCACCGTGAGATTCATACATGCCATCTCCAACAAAAGCTCCAATTTCAATGGATTTTGATTTAGAATCTAGAAGATAATCAATACGTTCTCGGGCAGTAAGTTTTCCTTTTGCATGTTCTTTTTCAATTTTGAGTTTACCACCTCCCAATTTAACCTGAGCTAAGCGCTTGTTTAAATTGGTTACGAGTAGTTTATTATAATCCTCGTTTTTATTGAAGTTTAAATCCATGGTACTTATCTTTGTTAAACAAAAATAACAATATTCTTGGACTCTCAAGTTTTTGTTTCACTAACAATTATAAATATAACACATGACACTAGTTTTCCATAGCGCGGCTTCAAGAGGGTTTGCAAATCATGGCTGGTTACAAGCGAACCATTCTTTTAGTTTCGCGAACTATTATGATGCAAATAAAATGAATTTTGGAGCTCTAAGAGTTCTAAATGATGATTTAATAGCGCCCAGTATGGGGTTTGGAACGCATCCACATGACAACATGGAAATTATCACCATTCCACTTTCGGGGTTTTTGAAACACAAAGACTCTATGGGCAATTCATGGGAAGCGGTTAAAGCAGGGGAAGTTCAAGTGATGTCAGCCGGGACGGGGATTCAACATTCAGAAATTAATGGTTCTTCAACAGAATCTCTAAGTTTATTCCAAATTTGGATCGTGCCCAATAAACGAAATGTAACTCCGCGATACGATCAATGTTTTTTTGAACAATCATTAGATGGAGAATTACAAGTTTTGGTAACGTCGATTGAAGAGACCTCTACAGATTCGAGTTTAAAAATTCATCAAGATGCTCAAATATCACGACTAAATTTAGCAGCAAATACGTCCTATGATTATACTTTAAAATCGCCTAATCATGGTGTTTATGTTATGCAAGTATATGGGGTTTCAAAAATTAATACTACTGAACTCAACTCTAGAGATGCAGTAGGAATTTCTGAGGTTAAGGGTTTTAAAATAAAGGCAACAGAAGAATCACAGCTATTATTTATAGAAGTCCCTGTAACTTTTAATGAAAGCTAAAGGTGTTTCAATCAAATTTACGATATTTGTAATTCTAAAATTTAGATATGGCAATGAATAAAAATACAATACTGGCTTGGGCCACATATATTATGATATTTACTGGAATATCACTAATCGCTTTAGGTGCTTTCAGATATAATGAGGTCGCTGGATGGGGCTTTGCCGCCGTTGGTGTAGGATTTTTTGCAAATGCTTGGGTGTTTAATGCTTTAAAAGGACGTGTATAATGAGTGACGATAAAAAAATTATTTTTTCAATGTCGGGGGTGACGAAGTCTTACCAAAGTGCGAATACACCCGTTTTAAAAAATATATACCTGAGTTTCTTTTACGGTGCTAAAATTGGTATTCTAGGACTCAATGGTTCTGGAAAATCTACTTTACTGAAAATCATAGCTGGAGTTGATAAAAACTACCAAGGAGACGTGGTATTTTCTCAAGACTATTCAGTGGGCTATTTAGAACAAGAGCCACAATTAGATGAATCTAAAACAGTGATGGAAATTGTGCGTGAAGGTGCTGCTGAAACCGTTGCTATTTTGGATGAATACAATAAAATTAATGATATGTTTGGATTGGAAGAAGTGTATTCCGATGCTGACAGAATGGAAAAACTAATGAACCGTCAAGCGGAGCTTCAAGACCAAATTGATGCGGCTAATGCGTGGGAGTTAGATACAAAATTAGAAATAGCCATGGATGCTTTAAGGACTCCAGAGGGTTCTAAGAAAATTAGTGTGCTATCTGGTGGTGAACGCCGCCGTGTGGCACTTTGTCGTTTACTCCTTCAAGAACCGGATGTATTGCTTTTAGATGAGCCAACTAACCACTTGGATGCAGAATCAGTACATTGGTTAGAACACCATTTGGCACAGTATAAAGGCACCGTAATTGCAGTGACGCATGACCGTTATTTCTTAGATAATATTGCAGGTTGGATTTTAGAACTGGATAGAGGAGAAGGAATTCCTTGGAAAGGGAATTACTCGTCGTGGTTAGATCAAAAATCGAAACGTTTAGCACAAGAAAGTAAAACAGCGTCTAAGCGCCAAAAAACATTAGAACGTGAATTAGACTGGGTTAGACAAGGTGCAAAAGGGCGTCAAACAAAGCAAAAAGCCCGTTTGAAGAATTATGATAAATTAATGAATCAAGATCAAAAACAACTTGATGAAAAGCTAGAAATATATATTCCTAACGGGCCACGTTTGGGAACTAATGTTATTGAAGCTGAAGGTGTTAGTAAGGCTTATGATGATAAATTATTATATGATAACTTAAACTTTAATCTACCACAAGCAGGAATTGTTGGAATAATAGGACCTAATGGTGCTGGTAAAACCACAATTTTCCGAATGATCATGGGCGAAGAAAATTCTGATAAAGGAAATTTTAAAGTCGGAGAAACTGCCAAAATAGCGTATGTAGATCAAAGCCATTCAAATATTGATCCTGAAAAATCCATTTGGCAAAATTTTAGTGATGAACAAGAGTTGATAATGATGGGAGGTCGACAAGTTAATTCACGAGCCTATCTAAGTCGTTTTAACTTCTCAGGGAGTGAACAAAACAAAAAAGTTAATATGCTTTCTGGTGGAGAACGGAACCGTCTACATTTAGCAATGACCCTCAAAGAAGAAGGAAACGTATTACTTTTAGATGAACCCACAAATGATTTAGATGTAAATACCTTACGTGCTTTGGAAGAAGGTCTAGAGAATTTTGCAGGTTGTGCCGTTGTGATTAGTCACGACCGATGGTTTCTAGATCGTGTATGTACACATATACTAGCTTTTGAAGGCAATTCTGAAGTCTATTTTTATGAAGGAAGTTTCAGTGAATATGAAGAAAATAAAAAACAACGTTTAGGCGGCGATTTGATGCCGAAACGGATTAAATATAAAAAACTTGTGAGATAGTTATGTTAGAAATGCGTTCCGTTTGTGAGCATTGTAACAAAGCGTTACCACCAGATAGTGGTGAGGCTATGATTTGTGCTTATGAATGTACGTTTTGTAGCGCCTGTGTTGAATCCACTCTGAACCATAAATGTCCAAATTGTGGCGGAACTTTCGAAAAGCGTCCAGTAAAAAAAATTACTTAACTTTTTTATACAAAGGCACTAAATAGGAGACGTTGTACCCAAAACCTATCCCAAATTTTCCGCTGTCAAAAGTGCGTCCAAAGCCGGGAATATATATGTTTTCAAAATTATCGGGCTGTGTTTCATACAAACGTCTTTTCATTTGTAAATTAACTCCAACAAATAAATTCGTTAAAACTTCAGCTTTAAATCCAAACATGAGTTCAACCCAGCCAGTATTAAGCCCTGTAAACGTTTTTGGGTCTGCTATTTCTGTTGGTCCCCAAGTTTGACTGTTGGTATCATAAATCGTATAATTGTTTAAGGTTTGTTTGAAATTTGATATCCCAAAACGAAACCCAAAATAAACGAGGTTGTCCATGTCACCCCAGTTGTTGTGCATATTGTAATCACTACCAATTTTCAGGTAATTGCCCTCTGCAGTACTGTTTAAATAATCTGTTATCGAAGTACGTTCTTCTGTTCCAACTTCTCCAGCTATATAGAGTTTGTTTGAAATGCGGTAATCGCCATTGAGTTCAAACCCACTATAGTCTGATTCTAACAAAGTTCGTGTAATCTTACTTAGGTCGACCCCAAAACGGATCCCATATTTTTTTTTGATAACAAGACTATCAATTGTTGGAATACTATCTTGTTGTGCATGAAGATTCATACACATAATCATACATCCAACGAGGCTAATGAAATATTTTAACATGGATTTCATTTTCATTTGTTATATTGTAAATTATTATATCAGAGTTGCGCATCCATTGGTCAGAATCTTCTGTAATACTAAACGTAAGAATCTCAAAGTTTGTTTTGTATCCACATGCTCTTGAAACATATACATTTTCAGTGTTATAGGTTATTTTTATTGTGTCGCGATTTCCACTTTCAACGCCGTCCACAACATCATAATTTTTAAAAAGTATAAATTCTGTCTCATTAGAACCATCAGTTTTTAAAGGGAGTGAAATCTTTGAACGTGTAAAAACTACTTCGTTATTGATTGGTACCCCCTCTGCATTTCCGCTATCCAAGCCACGCGCAAACAGTCCAGCAACTGCCAATACATTATCTGGGGCTGTAAGGTCATAAAACTCAATTACAAGTCTTGGTGTGGTCTGAACTGTATCAGCACAGATGTCATCTTTTTCACAGCTAAATATGACAATTAGAAATAAACAAAGAAACTGTTTCATAGCTTATTTTTTAGATTTACGTTTTTCCAAAAGTACAACATTTTCTACATGATGTGTTTGTGGAAACATATCAACGGCTTGTGTTTTACTAATAATATAGTCTGAATCGAGCATCGCCAAATCTCTTGCTTGTGTGGCACTGTTACAGCTCACATATACAATTTTTTCAGCACCAATTTCCAAAATTTGAGCAACTACATCTTTGTGCATTCCATCTCTTGGTGGATCTGTAATGATCACATCTGGATGTCCATGCGTAGCAATAAATTCTCTATTGAAAACATTTTTCATATCGCCAACAAAAAAGTCGACATTATCAATCGTATTTAAAATAGCATTCTCTTTAGCTGCACTTATAGCATCAGGAACAGATTCAACGCCGATAACTTTAAGGGCGTTTTTTGCTACAAATTGCGCAATGGTTCCCGTACCAGTATATAAATCATACACCAATTCTTTCCCCGTAAGTCCTGCAAAGTCTCGGGTTATTTTGTATAAATTATAAGCTTGGTCAGAGTTTGTTTGATAAAAAGATTTTGCATTAATCTTGAAACTCAAGCCTTCCATTTCTTCAAAAATATGATCACGCCCATGGTAGCAAATCACTTCTTGGTCATATATTGTGTCATTAGCCTTTCCATTAATAATATATTGAAGTGAAGTGATTTCTGGAAAAGTCGTTTTTAAATGCTCCAGAAGTGCAATTCTTTTTGTGTCATCCTCCTTAAAAAACTGAACCACCACCATCAATTCGCCAACACTGGTATTTCGAATCATTAGTGTTCTTAGAACACCCGTTTGTTGTCGTGTATTAAAGAAAGGAATTTCGTGTTTTAGGGCAAAATTTTTAACGGTATTACGAATGGCATTTGAAGGGTCGCCCTGAAGCCAGCATTTTTTTACATCTAGTATTTTATCCCACATTCCAGGAATGTGAAACCCTAACGCATTTCGGTCTCCAAGGTCTTCGGTTGAAGCAATTTCTTCAACGGTTAACCAACGGCTATCCGAAAATGAAAATTCCATTTTGTTCCGATAAAAGTATTGTTCTTTGGATCCTAAAATAGGTGTAATTTCTGGCAGTTCAAGATGCCCAATACGTTTAAGGTTATTGATCACTTCTTTTTCCTTATAATACAGTTGGTGCGAATAATCCATATGTTGCCACTTACAGCCGCCACACGTCCCAAAATGCTCACAAGCTGGTTCTGTACGCTTATCTGAATATGTATGAAACGCAGTCGCTTTTCCTTCGTAATAGCCTTTACGTTGTTTATATGTTTGGACGTCTACAACATCACCAGGAACAGCATTTGGTAAAAAAACCACTTTGCCGTCTGGAGCTTTTGCAATTGTCTTTCCTTTAGCGCCTGCATCAATCACTTCTAAATTTGAAAACACTTTATTTTTATTTCGTCTACCCATTGGGCAAAAATAGAATAAATGATAGCATAATTCTAAGAAATCTATTTAGAATTCTTAAATTGCAACGCATTATGGATGATTTCTCTCCACTAAGAAGGAATAGTTATTTTATAATTATTAAAATCTCATTAAAATGGCTATTTTAAATCAGATTACACCAAAAGAAGCTATCGACTTAGAGAACCAATACGGCGCTCACAACTACCATCCGCTTCCAGTCGTATTGGCTAGGGGCGAAGGGGTTCATGTCTGGGATGTTGAAGGTAAACGATATTACGATTTTTTATCTGCGTATTCTTCAGTGAACCAAGGCCATTGCCACCCAAAAATTGTTGATGCAATGACCGCTCAAGCGCAAACGCTTACGCTGACATCTAGAGCATTCCATAATGATAAATTGGGACCTTACGAAGAATATGTGACTAACTATTTTGGGTTTGACAAAGTATTGCCAATGAATACGGGAGCTGAAGCAGTTGAAACAGCGGTTAAGATTTCTCGTAAATGGGCCTACGAAGTTAAAGGAATTCCTGAAGGTCAAGCACAAATCATTGTATGTGAAAACAATTTTCATGGTAGAACTACTACGATTATTTCATTTTCAAATGATCCTGTAGCACGTGAGAATTTTGGACCGTTTACAGATGGATTTCTAAAAATTCCGTATGATGATACGGAGGCTTTAGAATACACTTTGAAAAACAATCCTAATGTTGCTGGGTTTTTAGTAGAACCCATCCAAGGAGAAGCCGGAGTATATGTGCCAACGGAAGGCTATTTAGCTAGAGCTAAAGCCTTGTGTAAAGCTTATAATGTTTTGTTTATTGCTGATGAAGTTCAGACAGGAATTGCACGAACAGGGCGCTTATTGGCGACTTGTGGAAATTGTGACTGTGCTCAAAAAGATTGTTCTGGCAGTCCTGAAACAAAACCAGATATCTTAATTTTAGGGAAAGCATTAAGTGGCGGTGTGTATCCTGTGTCTGCCGTCTTGGCAAACGACGTCATTATGAACGTCATTACGCCAGGATCTCACGGGAGTACTTTTGGAGGAAACCCTATTGCAGCTGCAGTTGCAATGGCTGCTTTGGAGGTTGTGAAAAACGAGCAACTTACCGAAAATGCATATCAACTTGGGAATTTATTTAGAGCACTTTTAAATGACTATATTTCTACAAGTAAAATTGTAAAACTGGTGCGTGGAAAAGGCTTGCTAAACGCGATTGTTATTGATGATCATGAAGACAGTGATACCGCTTGGAATATTTGTTTAGCGCTCAGAGACAATGGACTTCTAGCTAAACCAACACATGGGAATATTATTCGTTTTGCACCGCCTTTAGTAATGACTGAAGATCAGCTCATCGATTGTGTGAATATAATCATTAAAACGTTGAAGGAATTTGAACCCAAATAAGATTTAAAGCACACATATAAATTATTTAAAAATCACTTCAAATGGAGTGATTTTTGCTTATAGTAAAAGTATTTGGTGTAAATTCTATCTTAAAAACAGCATATCTAGCCAACGGTCTTGAAATGCTTGAAACCCATTTTCATAAACCCAAAGTGCGGCATAGCCAAAGTAAAACAGGTTTACAGCAAAAGCAATAAATGCCGCCATTCTAGCGAGTTTCATGGTTCCTAATGATCCAGTATATCCCAATGAATTTTTTAGAGCATGCTTGATTTTCTGATTAGCATTGTAAAGGGCTACAACCGAAAAGATTATTCCGATTCCTCCAAAACAGGCACTAATTAAGCTAATAAACGATAGGACAAAAATAGGGGTGGTAACTAAGCGAGTTTTCATCGATTTGGGTGCTTCTTACCCGACCTCAACAGTTTCTATAAATAATATAGAAATGTAGGTTGTTAGGTTTGGGGTTATTAATAAGACTAAATGTACTAAAAAAAACAATCCCTACTAAATTTCAGTAAGGATTGTTTTTATATAAATAGTTTTGATTCTATTTTATAAGAGATACTCAGTACTAATAAAATTAGATTTACTGGATTCTAGTAAATCCTTTAAAATAGCTTTATTTGAATCATTTTCTTTAGTGGCTACAAATGTACGTATAGAGAAAGAGCGCAAAGCATCACGAACACTTAAAGTACTAAATGCAGAATCTTTTCTTCCTGTAAATGGAAATACATCAGGTCCACGTTGACAAGAACTGTTTAGGTTAACACGACATACTAGGTTGACGAGAACGTCAAAAAGTGGTGCTAAAGTGTCTGCATCTTCACCAAACACACTGACCTGTTGGCCGTAGTTTGATTCTGCCATATCATCTAAAACTTGTTGAACATCCGTAAACGTAATGATGGGTATCACGGGACCAAATTGTTCTTCTTTATAAACTTCCATATCTTTCGTTACGGGGTATAATACCGCTGGAAAAATATAATTATCGGAGATTTGTCCTCCTTTTGAATTTAATATTTTTGCACCTTTAGCTTGAGCATCATCAATTAACCCTTTAATATAAGCGGGTTTGTTAGGCTCTGGGAGTGGTGTTAATTTCACACCATCTTCCCAAGGGTTTCCAAACTTCATGGCATCTACTTTTTCACAAAAACGTTTATTAAATTCCTCTGAAATACTTTCATGAACATATAAAATTTTAAGTGCGGTACAACGTTGTCCATTAAAAGAGAGTGTTCCCGCTATACATTCGTTAATCGCAAGATCTAAATCGGCATCAGGCAAAACAATTCCTGGGTTTTTAGCTTCCAGCCCTAAAACAGATCGAAGTCGATTTCCTTTTGGGTGACTATTTTGCAGCGCATTAGCAGAACTACTATGTCCAATCAAGGCAAGAACATCAATTTTTCCAGTTTCCATTATTGGAGTTGCCAACACGCGCCCACGTCCATACAATACATTAACAACCCCTTTTGGGAAGCTGTTTTGAAAGGCTTCTAGTAAAGGAGAAAGTAATAAAACGCCTAGTTTAGCAGGTTTAAAAACGGTTGTGTTTCCCATAATAAGTGCTGGGATTAACAATGCAAACGTTTCATTTAAAGGATAATTATAAGGTCCTAAACACAACACGACGCCAATAGGGCCACGTCTCACATGAGCATACACGCCAGAATGTTTTTGAAATTTAGCAGAGTTTCTATCTAACTGCTTATAATCATCAATTGTGTCATAGATATAATCTACTGTACGATCAAACTCTTTTTCAGAATCTGCAAGGTTTTTTCCAATTTCCCACATCAGGTATTTAACGACGGTCTCTCGTTTGGTTTTCATTTGCTTAGCAAATTTTTCCATACAAGCAATCCGGTCTCCAACTTTCATTGTTGGCCAAAGCCCTTGTCCATTGTTGTAGGCTGTTGATGCCGCGTCAAGTGCTTCAAATGCTTCTGTTTTAGTGAGCTCTGGAACGCTACCTAAAAGTGTTGGCTTGTAGTCTTCTGTTGATGAAATTGTAGAGTATACATCCGTCATTTTACCCGTCCATTCTTTTATTTCCCCATCTACTAAATAGGTTTTTTGTTGAACAAGCGCATCGATTTTATAGGTTTCAGGAATGTGTTTAAAAGTCATATAATTGGTTGTTAGTTTGAACGATAAAGCTAAGTAAATACTAAGGCTTTATATCCTAAGGAAACGTTAATCTTAAGTAAAAAGAGATTAACAGGGTAGGGTGTTTGTGAAAACACCTTGTGATAATTTATAATACACCCCCAAATATTAGGGGTGTATGTTTTTTATGAGTTATTTTTAATTTGCAACATCATTTCATCCCATCTAGCTAGTATTTCGTCATAGCCGACAGTGAATACAATATATAGCGTATAAATTAAATATAAAGCGTTAATAATCATTACGACTAAAGCGATTGTTTTAGCAGAGTTCATCGCATTGATATTGCCCTCATAGTTTTCAGGATTTTGTTCGTAGTCTTTTACTTTTCCGTGTGCAATCAAAAATGCTGGTCCAGATAAAAATAATCCAAGTCCCCAAATACAGCAACAAAGTAATCCGGATATACTTAAAACATAAATGAGAGTTGTGTTTAATTGTTTTTTCATTTTAATTTAATTTTAAAGGTGTTTAATTGTATAGCTTAATATAATGGTTGTAATAGATAAAATTGACATCAAATTGATGCCTTTTTTATAATTTTTAAATTTATAGAAACGTGTAATAATGATATATGCAGAAAGAACTAATAATGGGTAAATTGCAGCATACATGTAAAAAGCTTCGATGAATTGGCCTTTCCAAATTAAAAGAAGAGATCTCTGAAAACCACAACCCATACATTCAAACCCAAAAAGGGTTTTACTAAGACAAGGAAGCATATAATTTTCAAGGGACATTGATAGTTGTTTTCTAGTAAGATATTCAAATTAATAAAAAATAAATTGAAATAAAAAATGAATATTGCTATTTGTCATTAATTCAAAAACTGTAATTTTGATTTTTTAGAACTATGTGATGACAAAACGATCTGTATATTATCTGTGTTTAGTGTTAGGGATTCTACTAATTTTAATATCAGAATTTCAAGAGACAAAAGACCTTGTGATAGAAATTGCGGGACTCTGCTTGCTTATGGTTTCGTTGTATCAGTTGTCTAAGAGGATTGAAGATCGACCGACAAAAGGTTCATATATTGAAAATGAAGAAGAAGAATGAAATTTGAACTCAATGATTTAGTATCCGTTTTGGATGATGATTTATCAGGTACTGTAACTAAAATTGATGGTTTGCAAATTACTGTAGCCACAACCAACGGTTTTGAGCTTATGTTTGAAGCCAATGAATTGGTTAAAATAAAAGATAGCCAAATGATGGATCGTTCTGTGTTTTCAGGAAAATCTTTAGAAAGCGTTTTATCTGAAAAGGCCTCTAAAAAACGTCAGAATCTTCCAAAAACATCTTCAAAGGAACGGTCGCAACCTGCTATGGAAGTCGATTTACACATCAACCAATTGGTAAAAAACCCTCGTGGAATGCAAAATCATGAGATGCTCAATTTACAATTAGATACTGCTAAACGCCGTTTAGAGTTTGCTTTTCAAAACCGTATCCAACGTATTGTGTTTATCCATGGTGTAGGAGAGGGGGTTCTAAAATTAGAACTCGAGTATCTTTTTAAACGTTATGATGGATTAAAGTACTATGATGCGAATTACCAAAAATATGGTCAAGGTGCTACAGAAGTGTATATTTTTCAGTCCAAAAAACCTTAGTAGTTTTCTGAGTATTCGAATGTTCCAAGTACAAGGTTGTCAGTTGCAAAAACAGATAAATCGATATCTTCTAATCTGACAAATATTCTGAATGTACGTGTAAACACATTAGGCTTTGTAACTGTAATAGTATAAGAGTTATTTACCGTATTATCTAAAAATCGTGCAACAGTAGCTCCAGCTGCGATATCATCAAATAGGTTACCATTGTTATTCTCATCTTCTAAACGTGTTAGTACCTCATCGCCGTCATCATCCATATCCAAATAATCAGGAGTGCCGTCGCCATCAGTATCTTGCGCATCCGACAGATCACCGTCGTTATTAGGATCTGGTCTTTCGTTTAGTGTCGACACATTATCGCCGTCATCATCATTGTCTTTAAAATCTTCTATACCATCGCCATCTGTATCACCATCATACTCTAGAGCGTTTGGAACTCCATCTTTATCATCATCTTCAAAAGTAGAAGTAAAAATCACCTTGCCGCTGCTTGGTTCGTAATTTTGAATAACAGAGACACTTTCGTCTGGAATGTCTTCACAAATATAATTATTAGGATCTCCAGAATAGGTGCGGTAATTGAAACGAACAGTAGTTTTATTAATAGTCATTTGTTCAATATCTCCTGAATTTTCAGGCTTAAAAATAGCTTCTGCTTGCTCATTATTTGGAAATAATAGCGTTAGCGATTCATAAGGATCTTCTCGAGTGTCATATAAAATATAACTTCCTGTAGTGCCGTTACAACGGCTTAAATTCTGATCAAACTCTAACTGAACATTAAGAACATCTCCATCATCACAGGATAAAAAAAGACAACAGCTAAAAAGTAAGATTAATAAAAATCGCATATCAAACATATTTTATACAAAAGTAACCGATTTGTTAATTAGATTGAATATTTTTTGTCAATAATTTTATTTGATTAGATTTGTGTAAAATTAATGCTTCATGAATTCAATATATTTAGATAATGCAGCGACATCACAGGTAAGAGATGAAGTAATTGATAAGATGTCTGCAGTGCTAAGATCCAACTATGGGAATGCATCTTCAATGCATGGTTATGGACGGTCTTCAAAATCAATTATTGAAAGCTGTCGTAAACGGATAGCGTCACATTTTAATGCGTTGTCTTCAGAAATTGTTTTTACAGCTGGTGGTACAGAGGCGGATAATCTTGTACTACATTCTGCGGTTAGAGATTTAAAAGTAACTCATATTATTACCTCAAAAATAGAACACCATGCGGTGCTTCATACCGTGGAGCAATTGGCTGCGGAACATAAAATATCTGTAAGTTACGTTGATGTATTACAGAATGGTATTATAAATTACCAACATCTTGAAACTCTTTTAAAGTCCTCCAAAAAAACGTTGGTGACTTTAATGCATGTCAACAACGAAATAGGGACTATTTTGGATATTCAAAAAGTGGCAGATTTATGTAAGTCTAATTCGGCTCTTTTTCATAGTGATTCTGTACAATCTGTTGGACACTACCATTTAGATTTACAAACCACTCCTGTTGATTTTTTAGCCGCCAGTGCACATAAATTTCACGGTCCAAAGGGTATTGGCTTTGTTTATATTAGAAAAAATTCAGGACTTAAGGCCTTGATTATTGGAGGAACACAAGAACGTGGCATTAGAGCAGGTACTGAAAGTATTCATGATATTGTTGGTTTAGATGAATCGTTAGCATTAGCATATCAAAATTTAGCTTCTGAAAAAATACATGTAAAGGAATTAAAGACCTATTTTGTTGAGCAATTAAAGCTACAGATACCAAATATTAAATTTAACGGGTCATGTTGTGACTCAGATATTAGTACCTACACCCTCGTGAATGTGTGTTTGCCTGTTACTGAAGCAAATGCTCCTATGTTTTTATTTCAATTAGACTTAAAAGGAATAGCGTGTTCCAAAGGCAGTGCTTGTCAGAGTGGAAGTGGTAAAGGCTCTCATGTTTTAGCAGAACTTCTTTCTGAAGAAGATTTAAAAAAACCATCTATCCGATTTTCATTTAGTATTTATAATACCAAAAAAGAAATTGATATTGTAGTAGACATTCTTAAAGAGTTAATCAACTCGACCGCATCTTAAAATCGCATCCCTAACCTTAGATTAAATACGCGAGGCGTTAAATAGTTTGGGATTGAATATTGACGTTTAGAATAGACATCTCGTACCCAAGTATTTGTAATGGAATTTTGAACATCAAACATATTAAAGATTTCTAGACCAATAGATAAGTCTTCGAATCGTTTTCGCCATCCTTTTTTATTGGCATCCTTAGCATCTATAATAACATAAGACATTCCGACGTCGGCACGTTTATAATCGGGTAAACGGTTTTGATAATCGTAAGGACTTGCATAACTAGGAGAACCTCCAGGAACACCTGTGTTATATACCAAATTTAGATACATTTTCATTTTAGGCAGTTTCGGAACATAATCTTGAAACAAGATTCCAAACTTTAAACGTTGATCTGTTGGCCGAGCAATATAACCTTGATTGTTACTATTTTCTTGTGTTTTTAAATACCCAAAAGAAAACCACGACTCTGTACCAGGAACAAACTCACCATTTAATCGTAAATCTAATCCATAAGCATAAGCTTTGGCGTCATTAGAAGCTGCATACCGAATTCTTACATTTTCAACTGTGTACGCATTTACATCCGTCAGGTTTTTATAATACGCTTCTGAAATGAGTTTGAAAGGACGGTCCCACATTTTAAAACTATAGTCGTTGGAAAGCACTAAATGAAAAGATTGTTGAGCCTTGACATTACTATTGACACTTCCGTTACTATCCCTAAGTTCTCTGTAAAATGGTGGTTGATAATACAATCCGCCACTCAAACGGAACAACATATCTTTATTCCAATCAGGTTTTATTGCCAATTGTATTCTAGGGCTCACAACAGATTGTGAGCTATTTTCTATACCACCGCCTTGAACAGACCATTGATGATAGCGTATGCCTGCATTAGCATATACTTCATGATTTCCAAGCATGGTTCTAACGTCCCATTGTCCGTAGGCTTGCACGCGATTTAGCTGTGTTTTATTTGTGGCTCGAATGTTTTTAAAGGGAGCTAAAGGGCCTTCATACGGCGTATAAGGTTGATCGTTAAAACGCTCTAAATTTGGTGGATTTATAGAAAATCCAGCAGAATCAATCACTTCCCATTCCACAATACGATCGCGAATATCTTCATGTGTATATTTCACAGACCATTCAAAATTATGATCTCCAGATTTTAAGTGTCCTTTGTGTTCTACATTGGTTATTAAGGCATCTAAATCGTTTCGAGCATGGTTGATTTGTGATCCAATACCTTCCGAAAATTCAACTTCTCCCAAATCTTCATCTCCGATATTACTATTCACTTCTCCTAAACGGTATTGTGCTAGAATATCAAAATATTCTTGCTCTGTGGTGTGGAAGGTTGAGGCGAACAGTTTTAAGGTTAGATTTTCAGTTGCAAAATAATTCCCTTTAAAGGCTCCGAAATACGTTTTGTAGCTGTCATTTTCCTGCCCTTGATAAAACACCAAGAGAGCTATTGGGTTCTGTAAGGTTCCAAAGTTCGTTTGACGAGTTTGAGGTTGATAATTATAATCGTTAATTGCTAAATTACCTAAAAAACTCAAATGAAACTTATCAGTAAACTTGTAGGTGAGATAGGTTTGAATGTCTGCAAATTTTGGCCTAAAATTAGTTTGGGTCTCTTTCGATTCAACCAACAAACTGTTATCTCTATAGCGAAGACCAATTAATGCTGAAAACTTAGAGTCTTTACTCACACTTTCAGCAGTAAGACTACCGCCTAATAAACTTAAATCAGCTTGCACTCCAAATTTTATTGGAGCCCTGTAAGTTATATCTAAAACGGAAGATAACTTATCGCCATACTTTGCTTGAAATCCACCCGCTGAAAAATCTAAATTTTGTACCATATCAGAGTTAACGAAACTAAGACCTTCTTGTTGGCCTGAACGCACTAAAAACGGGCGGTACACTTCTATCTCATTAACATACACAAGGTTTTCGTCAAAATTTCCACCTCTCACAGCGTATTGAGTGCTTAATTCATTTGAAATATTTACACCAGGAAGTGTTTTTAATAAATTCTCTACGCCTGGTTGTGCACCTTTTATTGTGCGTATAATTTGAGGAGAAATTGTTGTGATGCCTTCTAATTCTTTCCGTTTAGAACCTGTAATAATCACCGTTTCTATCTGCTCATAGTTGCTTTTTAAAACAGGGTTAAATTCAAATTCTTCGCCATTTTTTAAGTTAAATGATGCCTCAACATTTTTATAGTTTACATGAGAAAATATAATTTTGACATTAGTATTCGCTGGGATTTTTAAGCTATAAAATCCATTGCTGTTAGTCGTTGTCCCATAAACGTCTGAAACAACATTAACGCTCTCTAAAGGGGCATTAAGTTCGTTGAGAACTATGCCTCGTAGGGTCGCCGATTGTCCTAAAGCAAGTATTGGTAAAATTATAAAAAGCAGTAGGATTTTGTATGCGCTAATTGATTTCAAATTGATAAGGTGTTATTTTCTGTAAAAGGTTGTTTCAAATGTAGAACTATTTCCAACATTATCGGTTACAATGATTTTTAAATTACTTTTTGTGTCTGTGATGATCTCGTCATTAAAATCATGAATAAGTGTTTGTGTCTTTGCATCATACTCCATAAGTATCCATTTATCGTTAACGGTTGCTCTGTAATTTTTTATTCCAGAAATATCATCAGAGATTTTAAGTTTTAAATATCGATGGTTACTTATCCAACTTTCATTTTTAAAATTTATTGCCTTTATTTTTGGATTTTCATCATCAATACCTAGAGTGTATTCTCCTAAATTTTTAGTACGAGCAATCAATTTATCTCCACGTTTTTTAGTAGGCACATAATAAAGTTTACCACCAAAACGAGACACACTTCCTATAAATAATTTGTCTTTATCAACGCCTTTATATTGACTAATGTCAAAATGTATAACCATTGATTTTTGTAAAGGGATAATTGGTTTGTGAAGTTTTAAAGTGTCATTTATAACTTCAAAATTGATAGCAACGTTTTCGTAAAACGTGTTGCGATAAATTTCAACGCTTACATGATCTTTTTCCAAAATAGTTTCTTCTGAAGCATTAATGTGTTGAAGATTATTTTTTTCAGGTTCAGTTCTTTTAGGTAATTCTTTTTTGAGCCCTTTTATTGGAATACTTAACTCGGATTGGTTGCCTTTATAATCACTTACAGTGACCTTATAAATAGAATTGGTAGTGTCTTTTACTGTTACAACTCCTTGTGAGGTATGGTTTTTTAGAAGTGATAACGGATTATTTTGTTGTATGAATAGTTTTTGAATTCGTTTTTTTGTTTCAACAAAATAGGTGTAGTCAATATAGCGGTTGAGATGTTTAGTTTCGTTAAATGTAAACCGCTTAAAATCAACTTCTAGACTTTTTGAACCATTAAAAGTTGTCTTTATAAAACTTAACCCATTTTTATTGGATGCTAAGTCTTGTTGGTCTGTGCTTATGATTCCAAATCCTATCTTTCCATACGCCGTAATCTGTTCGGATTTATACTGACCATTTGGTAATTTTATAATCCTAATTTTTACTCTAGAAGTTTCCCCATTTATATGACTTGCTTCAGAAAATGGATAGCCAAATAATTCATAAATTATAGGTTTTGTGGTGTCTTTTATGTCTAGGCCAAACAGCATGGGGTTTATTGGGCGCTCTTGTTTATCTCTAATTTCGAAATGAAGATGAGGTCCTCCAGAACCTCCTGTGTTCCCTGAATAACCAATAGTATCCTTAGTAAAAACCTTAAGGTCCTCCATTTTAGGAAACAATTCTAATTCAAAGGATTCTTTTTTGTAGTGTTGTTTTTTAACGTAAGCTTCAATGCTTGGCGAAAATTTTTGAAGATGTGCATAAACCGTTGTATAGCCGTTAGGGTGGGTGATGTACAGTGCTTTGCCATAGCCATATCTTGAAATTTTAATTCTACTTACGTAGCCAGCTGCAGCAGTACGTAAGGATAAGCCTTCTGTGCCTTTAGTTTTTAAATCCAACCCCGAATGAAAATGATTGGAACGGAGTTCCGCAAAAGTTCCGGACACAACTAACGTGATATCTAGAGGGCTTGTGAAATAATTTTGAGGATAGGGGGATTGACCATTACAAAATGAAATACTAATAAATAAAAAATATAAAATAACTTTCATAAACAAGGATATGATGCTAAATTATAAAATTGAACGAGAATAGAAAAATAAAAATCGCAGCGATCAGTGCATCTACAAATAAATTAAAATTTAAGTAAAAACAATTGCGTTATTTAATATGGAATGTTAAATTTGTGAAATAGGTATTGAAAACTGTAAATGAGTAAAGTCGAACTAATTGTCAATTCTTTAGAGAAAAAAGTGCAACGTGTTTTGCATCAAATAACTGAATTAAAAAAAGACAATACGTTTTTAAAAGATGAATTACTCAAAGCAACTGCTATAAATTCAAAGCAATTGGAATTGCTTCAAAAAAAAGAAGACGATTATAGCACGCTAAAATTTGCAAATTCAATCCTTGGCAGTGACGAAAGTAAAAGAGAAACAAAGCTTAAAATTAATACTTTAATCAAAGAAATCGATGATTGTGTATCAAAGTTATCGGATTAAAGATTGCAGTCTATGAGTGAACGGTTAAAAATAAAATTATCCATAGCCAATAGAGTATA
>JAQXCA010000098.1 GCA_029252105.1 Flavobacteriaceae bacterium
TTATTTTTTTGTGCTCTAAATAACTTTATATCTATGAAAAATTTATTGAATAATTACAAACTACTAATCCTACTATTTGTGGGTCTTATGACGATTTCTTGCAGTGACGACGATGATACACCTGTCTCAAACCCAGAATTGGGAACTATTGTTGAAATAGCGATAGATACTCCCGATTTAAGTAATTTGGTTGCTGCACTTGGAGCTGCCGATGGAGATTTAGTTACGACTTTAAGCGGTGGAGAATTTACGGTACTAGCCCCTACAAATGCTGCCTTTGAAACATTTCTTTCTGATAACGGTTTTGCATCTTTAGGGGATGTACCAACTGATGTATTAGCTAATATTTTGCTCAATCATGTCATTTCAGGATCGGTTAGTTCCACCGATTTAGCGACTCTTGGTGCGGGGTATTCTACGACTAATGCAACCAACGCTGATGGTGACAAACTAAGTATATACTTTAATACGTCAAACGGAGTTGTCTTTAATGGAGTTTCTAGTGTTGCCGCAGCAGATGTTACTGCTTCAAATGGGATTGTTCATGTGGTAGATGCTGTTATTGGACTTCCAACAGTTGTAACATTTGCAACAGCCGATCCTACATTTGAAACGCTTGTTGCCGCCTTAACTAGAGAAGATCATCAAGAGGACTTTGTATCCATATTATCGTCTTCTGACGAACCAGCACCACTTACTGTGTTTGCTCCAACCAATGCTGCTTTTGGAGATTTACTTTCTTTCCTTGGTTATAGTACATTGGCCGAAATCAATTTAGGTTTGCTAGAAAATGTCTTAGGAATGCATGTTGTTCCAGAAGCTAATGTGAGATCAGGCGATTTAACCGAAGGGATGGAAGCTGTAACTGTTGCGGATGAAACCATTACATTTTCTTTAACCACAGCACCAAATATCACAGATCCAAATGGGTTTGTATCCAATATCATTGTTGTTGATGTTCAAGCTATGAACGGAGTAGTTCATGCCGTAGATAAAGTTATTTTACCAGCGGTTGATTGATAGTCAATAAACCCAAATAGGAACAATACAAAAAAAGCCGAGACACTTGTCTTGGCTTTTTTATGTTTCCTTCATTTGCTCAGGGACCAAAGGGTTCATGATTTTGAAATTATCGTGTTATAAGTTTAAATTCCATTAAATTTGTAATTATAAACACTATAAACACTATAAACAAAAATAGTAATGGCTTTTAATATTGTACTCGTAGAACCAGAAATCCCTAATAACACTGGGAATATAGGCCGCTTGAGTTTGGCTTCTGGATCTGTTTTACATTTGGTTAAACCCTTTGGCTTCGAGTTAAGTGACACCAGACTCAAAAGAGCTGGATTGGATTATTGGAAACATATTACCGTAAAGATATATGACAGCTTAGATGAATTTTTGGCCATTAATAATGATAAAAGTATGGTTTTTCTGTCGAGCGCCGCAGATAAGAGCTATGTTTCTATTGATTATAAAGATGAGCTGTTTTTTGTGTTTGGAAAAGAATCTGTTGGTTTGCCAAAAGCGTTAGTAGCTGATCACGCAGATAAGCTCTACAAAATCCCCATTCACAGTCCGCATGTAAGAAGCTTAAACTTAGCCAATGCCGTGAGTATTGTGGTGTTTGAGGGGCTACGAAGTTTAGCCGATTCAAAAAGTGGCTAACCGACACTCAATTACTAATTTTTTATTTTTAGAAGTTGTAAAAAATAAATACAAATCTCCACCATCGTTGAGTTTGAATAGCTTTTTGAGAGTTTCAATTTTTTCTGAGAAATTCCGTGTTTTTACATTGGCTTTTAGGCCGCCAATCATTTTTTTTAAAGGTTTCTTTTGATAGGGATGGGCATTAGAAATCTCATATATTTTTCCTGGGAAATTTTCTAATCGTTCATCGCTAGTATACAAATGCGTGTGAGTATCGAGTTTATTCAACTTAAATTTTTCAGAAATTAATTGAAACGCACCAGACTTCATCACCGCAGCATTCGGTTCATACAAGTACTGCTTTGGTTGGCTGTAACGCGCTTCCGCCGTTTCTTCTTGATTTAATTCAAAGGAAAACTGTTCATCGCCTCTAGGATTAGTATTGAGCGTATGAACGATCGCCATGCCATCAAAGCCTTTTTTCTGATGAAACAACAGCTCCTTCACCTCGTTTTTAACAGCAATCACGTAAATGTTTTTCACATGCTTCAAGGCCTCTAATCCAACACTAATATCGAGCATTGGCGACATTTTAATGAGCACATTAGTAGCATATTTTAAAAATAACCCTTGAAAAGTTTTTACATTTGGGCTGCAATCTTCAATCAAGAATTTTTTATTTTTTTGAGAATCGCGTCGTGAGGGATCAACATACATCCAATCAAAATTTTGCTGATGTGATTTTAAAAACTCAATCCCATCAATACACTGAGATTCAATGTTTGTAATTCCCAAAACCTTGAAATTATGTGCAGCAATTTCTGCTAATTCAGTGTTCATTTCACAGTGAACAACGGTCTTAAATTGTTTAGAAAAATAATAACTATCCACGCCAAATCCACCTGTTAAGTCTACAATAGATTGACCTTGCAAAAGTTCACTTTTAAGCTGTGCAGCAGTTTCGGATGAGGTTTGTTCTATATTTAATTTGTTAGGATAATAGATGCCAGGCGTTTTAAACCAAGTTTTTAATTTTAATTCACACTTTTTCTTCGCTTCAATTTGCCCGATGATTTCTTTAATATCAATACCTTCAAAAGGACTGCCTTTTAAAATTAAAGTATGAATATTGGAGTTTATATGCGTCGTTATAAAATCTTGTAGTTCTGTATTTAAGAGTGTTTTATTCACAATAATGTTTAAAGCGTAGCGGTTATTTTTTTAGTAAATTCATACAACGCAATACTTGTGGCTTGCACGACATTCATACTGCTGTTTTGTCCATACATTTCAATGTGAACGGTGTGGTCACAACAGTCCAAAAGTGAGGCTGATACGCCATGACTTTCATCACCAATAATAAATGCAATCTTAGCATTTTTTGGTAAGTTGATTTCAGAAACTGGTCTACTATGGTCAGTAATTTCAAGGGCTATTAGAGTGTAGTTTTGAGACTTTAAGTCTTCAATTTTTTCTTCAAGGGTTTCAAGCTGTTCAAATGATACTGCTTGTTCAGTTGCTCTAGATGTTTTTGTGAATTTCCGTCCCAGTTCTACAACTGGACCGCCTAAAATTAAGTGTGCAACGCCAAAGGCATCAGCAGTTCTGAACAAGCTGCCTAAATTGGCTGCATGCGATACATTATCACTTATTAAAATAATAGGAAAACCTTGCTTTGTAAACTTAGAAGTGTAATGGTTTAATTGCATAGAGGGTCTAGTTTTCAAAGGCGTATTTAATAATATTCGCCCCCATTTTTAAGGCTTTTAGACGCACTGATTCAGGGTCATTGTGAACGCTTGCATCCTCCCAGCCATCGCCCAAATCACTTTCATAGGTGAATAACAACACCAATTTACCTTCGTGAAAGTACCCCAATGCTCTAGGTGCTAATCCATCGTGTTCGTGAATTTTTGGTAGCCCTTTAGGGAATGAAAATTCCGTAGTATATATAGGATGATTTAAGGGGATTTCAGTCATTTTCTTATCCGGAAACACTGTCTTTAAGGCCTCTAAAACATAAGGTTTCATACCGTAATTATCATCAATATGTAAAAATCCTCCAGACAATAAGTAGTCTCTTAAGTTTTTTGAATCAGACTCAGAAAACACCACATTTCCATGACCTGTCATATGAACAAAAGGATATTCAAAAATTGCAGGACTCCCAATTTCTATACTATGGGGTTTGGCGTCCATAGTAGTATTAATAGTTGTGTTACAAAACGCAATCAAGTTTTTTAAAGCTGTTGGGTTGCTATACCAATCCCCGCCGCCATCATATTTTAAAACGGCTAAATTTTGACTTTCACAAAAGTGAATTCCAAAAACTAAAATGAGATATAGATACAGTTTATTCATTACAAAGTTGAATAGTGTGACAGGCCACGATTCCAGCAGTTTCAGTACGAAGTCTTGACGCCCCTAAAGATACAGGAATATAGTGTTGTTTCAAAGCTGCTTCAATTTCTTTAAGACTAAAATCCCCTTCTGGGCCAATTAATATGGTAATGGAAGTACCGGGTTTAATTTGATCTTTAAGATTTAACTTTACATCGTCTTTACAATACGCAATATACTGCGACCCTTGCTGAGGTGTTTTTATAAATTCAAAAAAAGAGATCGCTGGAGCCAGTACTGGTAAATAGGAGTGAAGTGATTGTTTCATCGCAGATTGTAAGATTTTTTCAAACCGTTCTGTTTTGATCACTTTTCTTTCGCTATTTTGACAAATAATAGGTATGATTTGATCGACACCAATTTCAGTTGCTTTTTCTATAAACCATTCATAACGATCGTTCATTTTTGTGGGTGCGACAGCAAGATTAATTTTATAAGGTCTTGGTGCTTCAAAGTTTGAACTTAAAATGTTAACCACACATTTGTTGTGGTTTGGAATCACTACTTCTGCCTCAAACATCCACCCTTTTCCATTGGTAATTTTCAGCAAATCACCTGTTGATTTACGCAATACTTTTACAATATGTCTACTTTCATCTTTTGAAAAATTAAATGCCTTTGTAGTCGCTTCGAGTTCGGAGTTGTAAAATAATTGCATCTAGTTTATAGTTTAAGTCGGGCGGTAGCCATGATAGATTGATCTGCAAAATCTTTCTCTAAATATTTTAAATAGCCCACAATAGCAATCATAGCGGCATTATCGGTTGTGAATTCAAAAGCAGGAACGAAAGTTTCCCAGCCGTATTGAGATTCTGCTTGTTTCAAAGCACTTCTAATTCCTGAATTTGCAGAAACACCGCCACCAATTGCAATGCGATTAATTCCCGTTTCCTTGACCGCTAATTTTAGCTTATCCATTAAAATTCCCACAATAGTATATTGTATCGACGCACACACATCATCTAGATTTTCCTCAATAAATTGAGGGTTTTCTTTCAACTGCTTTTGTATGAAATATAAAATCCCTGTTTTTAAACCTGAAAAACTAAAATTGAGTCCAGCTACTTTTGGTTTGGTAAATGTAAATGCTTTAGGGTTTCCTAGTTTTGCACGTTTGTCAATTTCGGGACCAGCAGGATAGCCAAGCCCTAGAATTTTACCACTTTTATCAAATGCTTCTCCAACCGCATCATCAATAGTTTCTCCGATTACCGTCATTTTAAAATAAGCATCGACACGAACAATTTGAGTATGTCCTCCAGAAATGGTCATTGCTAAAAAAGGAAAATCAGGTTTTTCATACCCCTCTTTTTCAATAAAGTGCGCTAAAATATGCGCTTGCATATGGTTAACATCTATTAAAGGAATATTTAAACCATAAGCTAAAGATTTTGCAAATGATGTGCCTACTAGTAAAGATCCCATTAAACCAGGGCCTTGTGTAAAGGCAACAGCATTTAGGTCTGAAGTGGAAATCCCTGCTTGTTTGATGGCCTGATCAACTACAGGAACAATGTTTTGTTGATGTGCTCTAGACGCTAATTCAGGAACTACGCCGCCATACTTTTGATGGATGGCTTGGTTGGCAACAACATTACTCAGTGTTTTTCCATTACACAGAACAGACGCCGCAGTGTCATCACAGGACGATTCAATTCCTAGTATGTATATATTTTTTGAACTCATTAAGATCATTTAGTTATAATAATCGTTTTTTTAATAACAAATTAAACGACTATCTTTATCCTTTAATTGGATTACTGCAAAGAAATAAAAAAATTAGCACTAAAATAAATGCTTTGAGTAGTTTAAGTCTTAAGACGGTTAGTAAAATTATAAATAAAACAACAACTTTAGCGTATCAAGAACTATTTTAAAATATGTATAAGATTTATAGCAGCTTTGATGTTGCTTTTCTTGCTATCGATAGTGGTGTTTTCTATACCCAGTGTACAAACACGTTTAGGGACTTATGCAACTACTAAAGTAAATAAAACATACGGGACAGATATAAGAATTGAAAAAGCAGGCCTTCGGTTCAATGGCGATGTAGCGCTTAAAAACATATTAATTAAGGATCATCATGAGGAAACCTTAATTTCTGTAGCAGAATTAAACACTTCTATAATTAGTTTTGCAAAAATTGCAGAAAATAAACTCACATTTGGCGCCATTGATTTGTTTGGTTTTTATTTCAATATTAAAAAGTATTCGGGAGAAAATGACACGAATTTAGATATTTTTGTCGATAAATTTGATAGAGATAACCAAAGGACAAAAACTAGCGATTTTCTTTTGTCTTCGAGTACTGTTACTGTGCATACTAGTAATTTTTCATATGTTGATGAAAACTTAAACACTCCACTTATTTTGGATTTACATCAGCTTAATTTGCAAGCTTTAGATTTTTTAATTCTAGGAAAAAACATCACAGCATCCATTACAGCTTTAAATTTTAAAGATTCTAGAGGGGCAACACTTAAAAACCTCCAAACGAATTTCTCCTATTCTTTGACCCAAATGAAGTTTGATGAACTAAAAATTAAAAGTAAAAACTCATTAATAGTTGGTACACTTCAGTTTGATTATAATCGCGCAGATTTTGAAGACTTTTCAAACAAAGTTAAAGTTTCTGGGTTTTTTAAGAATAGCAATTTAGACTTAGAAGAACTCAATGTGTTTTATAATGAATTTGGATCGTTTCAAAAAGCGGTTCTAAATACTGCTTTTTCGGGAACCTTAAACAATTTATTTTTCGATACATTCAATTTAAAAACCTCACGAAATACTTCTGTAAACGGAAAACTCAAATTTAAAAATTTGTTTAATTCTACCGTTAATAGCTTTGAAATGGATGCAGATTTTAAAAGCATATCGTCCACGTATACAGATTTAAAAGCAGTATTACCTAGAGTCTTAGGTGCTAGTATATCATCGAGTTTCGAAGCTTTGGGTCGTTTTGATATTCAGGGTACTGCCAAAGTTTCTAAGCAAACTATTGAAACTGTTATGGATATTGAAACGGAGCTGGGAGCTCTTTTTGTGGATTTAAATCTAGATCAAATTGAGTCATTAGATAATGCGTTATATGTTGGTCAAGTTCAATTTACAGATTTTGACATGGGGCGCTTTATTAAAGAACCAAAAATGGGATTGATAAGCTCAAATTTGAATGTCGAAGGGCGTGGGTTTAATAAAGAAACTATTAATTCTAATATCAAAGGGAAATTTGATTCGTTTACATTTCAAAACTACATCTATTCTGATTTGGAAGTTTCTGGAGTGGTTAAAAATAAAATTTTTAATGGGCAATTAAATATTACTGACCCTAATCTAGAGTTTAGTTTTGAAGGCCTAGTTGATTTTTCAGAAAATGAAAATATTTATGACTTTTCAGCGACTATTCCTCATGCAAATTTAAATGCTTTAAATTTTGTCAAACGGGATCGTATTTCTGTTTTGAATGGGCAGGTGATTATGGACATGCGAGGCACTAGCATCGATGATGTGTATGGCACTATTAAATTTAAAAACACACTGTATCAAAACCAAAATGATAGTTATAATTTTAAAGACTTTGAAATCACATCATCTTTTGATGCTAACAGTGAAAGAACTATAAGAGTAAATTCGCCTGAAATTGTACAAGGTAATTTAAAAGGAAAATTTGCGATTAAAGAAGTCCCAAATTTATTGCGAAACGCCTTTGGTGATATTTATACTAAATACAAGCCTTATCAAGTTAACGATAGCCAGTATTTTAATTTTAATTTTAAAATTTACAACAAAATTGTCGAGATTTTCTCTTCACAATTAAAATTAGGTTCTAACACCTTCACTAAAGGAAGGGTTGAAAGCGACCCTAAAAATTTCAAGCTAACCTTTAGGTCGCCAAATATCAAACTTGAAGACTTTTTTGCTCGTCAAATTGAAGTCCAACTCATAAATGACAACCCTTTGTTTAATTCTTATATTGAGGTAGATAGTCTGGCAACTCCATTTTATAACGCCTCTAAATTTAGTTTGATTAATGTCACTTTAAATGATACCCTTTATGTAAAGTCAGAGTTTAACGGTGGGAAAAATTCATCAGATAAATTTGATTTAAACTTATTTTATACCATTGACGATGCCGATAAATCTGTGGTTGGTATAAAAAAATCGTATGCCAACTTTAAAAATACACCTTGGCTTATAAATGGGGCTCAAGACAAGCAAAACAAAATTGTATTTGATAGAGCGTTTGAAGAGGTGATTTTTGATAATATAAATATGTCTTATGAAAATGAAGAAGTTCTATTAAACGCCGCTATTCAAGGCACTCAGAACAAAAATATAACTGTTGAATTTAAAAATGTTGATTTAGCTAAGGTCACGCCTGAAATAAAAAATTTAAAATTAGGAGGTAATTTAAATGGGCAATTAAATATAAGTCAGTTGGAAAGTGTTTATCTGCCAAAATCCAATCTCACAATAGATAATTTAGCACTTAATGATTTTAATTTAGGGTCTTTTAAAGCTGCTATTAAAGGCAATCAATCTCTAACTAATTACGATGTAAATATAGCTTTAAAAGAAGGTGATGTTGAGTCGTTATCTGTTGTTGGATTACTTGATGTGTCTGGGGAAAACTCAGAACTTAATTTGGATATAAATTTTGATGACTTGATTTTAAATCCTTTAAATCCATTTGGAACGGATGTGATTACTAACATTCGTGGAGATATTTCAGGTTTTGCTAATGTTAGTGGTCGCCTTGAAAAACCACAAATAGAAGGGCGTTTAACGTTAAATAATGGAGGACTTGCCATTCCATATCTAAATGTTGATTATGAGTTTGTAAACAATTCAACAATCAAACTGCGCGAACAAAGTTTTATTTTTGAGCAAGCACTTATGGTAGACACGGACTACCAATCCCAAGCACTTCTTGACGGCAGTATTAGTCACAATAATTTCTCAAACTGGTCCCTAGATCTCAATTTTGAATCCGACCGTCTATTAGTACTTAATACTGATGAGCAAGACGAATCCATATATTATGGAACTGCTTTTGTAGATGGTTCTATTGACATTACAGGCCCTACTGATCAATTATTTATTGAAGCGAATGTTTCAACGTCCGAAGGTACAGTCTTTAAAATCCCATTGAACGACAATGAAATTTTGGCAGAAAACTCCTACATTCACTTTTTAAGCCCCAAAGAAAAATCAATTCAAAATAGTGGTCAGCCTTTACTAGAACAAGATGATATTAAAGGACTTGAGATGGCGTTTAATATGGATGTTAATGACAACGCTGAAATTGAAATTGTTCTTGATAAAAATACAGGCAGCTCAATTTTAGGGCGTGGAAATGGGAGTATGCTTGCGCAAATAAATACCAAAGGAAAGTTTCAAATGTTTGGAGATTTTATAGTGCTTTCAGGAATTTACAACTTTTCTTTTGGTAGAATTATACAAAAAAAATTCAAAGTGGTTAAAGATGGAACTCTAGGTTGGGACGGAAACCCACTTAGTGCCGACATCAATATTAAAGCGCTTTATGATGGCATAAGTGTGAACCCTTCTACACTTTTAGATAATCCAATCAATCAAAGTATCCCTGCTGAGGTTGAAATTCATTTAACTGGACAATTAGAACAGCCAAATTTAGACTTTGATGTTCGATTTCCAAGTGTTAATTCGACACTAAACAGTGAGTTGTCGGATCGATTGAGAGATAAAGATAGACGCCAATTTCAAGCCTTGTCTTTATTAGCAACAGGTGCTTTTAGGAGTGAACTAACTTTAGGTTCACAAGATGCTTTTGGTATTGTTTCAGATGGCGTTACCAATATTTTGAATGAACTTTTTGCAGACGATGATAATAAGGTTAAATTAGGGATTGATGTTGATTTAGGAGAAACAACTCCTGAATACGAATCGGATAGCCGTGTAGGAGTTACAGTGTCAACTAAATTGAGTGAAAACGTGCTCATAAATGGTAAGGTTGGAGTGCCGGTAGGTGGCGTTAGTGAAACCACAGTGGCAGGAGATTTTGAAGTGGAAGTTCTTCTTAATGAAGACCGTACTTTATCTCTTAAGTTTTTTAACCGAGAAAATAGTATTCAAAATTTTGGTGAACAAATTGGATATACCCAAGGGGTTGGTTTGTCTTATAATATAGAGTTTGATAATTTGAAAGAATTGTTTGAGGAATTGTTTAAAAATAAAAATAAGATAACTAAAACTGAGTCCCTGTTAAATGAAACTCGTACTGACCTCCCAAATTATATAAATTTTAAATAAAACACCCCCCTAAATTCAACCTATAATTAATTTTTTAACTTAAATATCAAATAGTTATTAACGAAAACGTTTGAGATTAACCAAGGAACAAAAATTGATTACTACTTACGTTTTTTTAACTTATAAGTTTATTAATTTTACAACGTAAACCATTACAACTATGGAAAATCAGATAAAAAAAATTGGCGTATTAACGTCTGGAGGTGATGCACCTGGGATGAATGCAGCCATACGATCTGTAGCACGAGCCTGTGCTTATCACAACATTGAATGTGTTGGAATTTATAGAGGCTACGAAGGGATGATTGAAGGCGACTTCAAATCTTTAAATGCAAGAAGTGTAAATAATATCATTAATAAAGGCGGTACTTTCTTAAAGTCAGCTAGATCTGAAGAGTTTAGAACTAAAGAAGGTCGAAAAAAAGCTCACGATCAACTTTTAAAAGAGCAAGTTGATGCGTTGGTGCTTATTGGCGGCGACGGAACATTTACAGGAGGAATGATTTTTAATGAAGAATTTAATTTCCCAATCATTGGAATCCCTGGAACAATAGATAATGATATTGTAGGAACTAATTACACTCTTGGATATGATACAGCTCTAAATACTGCGGTAGAAGCGATTGATAAAATTCGCGATACTGCCAGTTCGCACAGACGCTTGTTTTTTGTTGAAGTTATGGGACGTGATGTCGGGCATATTGCTTTAAATGCAGGTGTTGGTTCTGGTGCTGAAGAAATCTTGGTGCCCGAAGAAGATTTAGGTCTTGATCGTCTTTTAGAGTCTTTAGAGAAAAGTAGGCAAACTGGGAAATCTTCTAGTATAGTGGTCGTAGCTGAAGGTGATAAAACAGGTAAAAATGTTTTTGAATTAAGAGATTATGTTGAAGAAAATTTAGAAGGTTACGACGTTCGAGTATCTGTCTTAGGACACATGCAACGAGGTGGATCACCTTCTTGTTTTGATAGAGTGTTAGCTTCAAGAATGGGAGTTAAAGCAGTGGAATCATTATTAGAAGGTAAATTTAATTACATGGTTGGAACTGTAAATAATAAATTAGAATTATATCCTATAGACAAAGCAGTCAAAGGACATTCAACAATAGACGCTGAACTTTTAAGAGTTTCAGATATCATGAGTATATAGTAACGAATTAATTAAAATAAAAACAAAATGTCAAAAGTAAAAATTGGAATTAATGGATTTGGTAGAATTGGAAGGATAGCCTTTCGTATCGCTGCTGGTAGATCTGATGTACAAGTCGTTGGAATTAATGATTTGTTAGATGTAGAACATTTAGCATATCTTCTTAAATATGACTCTGTACACGGTCAGTTTCAAGGAACTATCGAAGTAAATAACGGAAATTTAGTTGTCAACGGCAATGAAATCCGTGTATCTGCTGAACGTAATCCAGAAGATTTGAAATGGGATGCTGTAAGCGCAGATGTTGTTTTAGATTGTACAGGGATCTTTACAAATTTAGAAGGCGCTCAAAAGCATATTACTGCAGGCGCTAAAAAAGTAGCTATTTCTGCACCATCTGCTGATGCACCAATGTTTGTAATGGGAGTTAACCACAATGAAATTACAGCAGATCACACAATTGTTTCTAACGCTTCTTGTACT
>JAQXCA010000103.1 GCA_029252105.1 Flavobacteriaceae bacterium
TGTAATTTAAGTATTCGATATATAACTAAGTGTTACTTAGAGGCGTATCGAACATACTTAAAACCAATCTCCATGTAACACATCCTCACCCTGAGGAATTTTAAGCGGCAAAGGTACTACTAATTAATTTAATGCGTATTCAAATACGTTACCAATTTAGCGACTGCTTTTCCACGGTGTCCAATCCGATTTTTATCAGCCATAGACAGTTCAGCAAATGTAGTCTCATAATTCTCAGGTTGAAAAATAGGGTCATAGCCAAAACCGTCAAAACCTCGTTTACTTTTGGTAATTTCTCCTTTACAAATGCCTTCAAAAGTGATAAGTTGTTTGTTATAATACATTGCAATTACGGTTTTAAACTGCGCTTCCCGATTGTCTTTGGATGCTAATTTTGAAATTAACAGGTTCATATTATCATCAGCATTGCGTTGAGGTCCTGCATAGCGGGCAGAAAACACACCTGGTGCACCGTCCAAAGCATGCACCTCCAGTCCAGTATCATCTGCAAAACAATCAAGACCAAAGTGGTCTTTAATATAGGTCGCTTTTTGAATCGCATTGCCTTCTATGGTGTCTTGCGTTTCGGGAATGTCCACAAGACATCCAATTTCTTCTAGACTTATCAATTTGATACGATCTGGAATTTGGGCTTGAACTTCTTTAATTTTGTTTGGATTGTTGGTCGCAAATACAATAGTCATAATTATCGGTGGTGATAGGGTTCGTTTTTAAGAATTGTAAATCCTCTGTACAGTTGTTCTATAATAAATAGACGAACCATTTGATGTGAAAAGGTCAGTTTTGAAAGGGCTAATTTACCTCCAGCTTTTTTATAAACGGCTTCCGAAAAGCCATAAGGCCCTCCAATAACCAATACAAGCCGTTTGATGCCCGAATTCATGTGTTTTTGTAGAAAGGTGGAAAATTCTATTGAATTCATTTCTTTTCCATTTTCATCTAATAAAATCAAACGATCTGTAGGTAATAGTTTATCAAGTATTAATTTACCTTCCGCTTCTTTTTGAAGTTTTTCAGATAAATTTTTACTGTTTTTTAAGTCAGGAATAATATCAAATGAAAATCGGACATAATGCGACAATCGGTTTTGATACATGGAAATCAAGCGTTCAAGCTCAATTTGATCCGTTTTTCCTATGGCAATGAGTTTAATTTGCATGTCCCAAAGTTAAATTATTTTAAATAAGGTTTTATAATTAGGATTGAATTTGCGATAAATTCATATTTTAGCTACAAAGTTACAAACATGATTACCAACGAACAATTTAAAAACGAAGTACAGCTAATAATAGCCAATGCTATTCGAGAAGATGTAGGAGATGGCGACTATAGCTCATTAGCATGTATCCCTTCAGACGCTACTGGAAAAGCCAAACTTTTGGTCAAAGATAATGGCGTTATTGCTGGAGTTAATTTTGCGAAGCAAGTTTTTCACTATGTCGATCCAACGTTACAAGTTGAAACGCTAATTTCAGATGGGGCTAATGTTAAATTTGGCGATATTGCTTTTTATGTGGAAGGATCTAAGCAATCCATCCTTAAAGCAGAACGTATAGTTCTAAATGCCATGCAACGTATGAGTGCCATCGCTACCAAAACACATTCCTATGTAGAAATTTTGAAAGGCACCAACACAAAAATTTTAGACACCCGAAAAACAACGCCAGGATTTAGAGCCTTAGAAAAATGGGCCGTTGCCATCGGAGGTGGTGCAAACCATCGTTTTGCGCTCTACGATATGATTATGCTTAAAGATAATCACATCGATTTTGCGGGGGGCATTACCAATGCAATCTCTACAACAAAAGCGTATTTAAAGAAACATGAATTGGATCTTCAAATTGTTGTCGAAGCTCGTGACTTGGAAGAAATCGAAGAGATTTTAGAGAGTAAAGGCGTTTATCGCATTTTAATTGACAACTTTAATTATACAGATACCCAAAAAGCAATTGAGCTTATTGGCGATAAATGTTTAACCGAATCCTCGGGTGGTATTGATGAAGTCACGTTAAGACATTATGCAGAATGTGGTGTGAATTTTATTTCTAGTGGAGCCCTGACACACTCTGTATCAAATATGGATTTAAGCCTGAAAGCCGTGTAATGAGTCAAGCTATCGAAGATAAATTAGATAAAATTCCCATTCTAAATTGGATAGCTAAATTCCTAAAACGCATCAAGCTACCAGGGTTTGAAGGCCTTTCGATATATGACCTTTGTGAAATGTACGTGATTGGGATTTTTAAAGGCACACTGACTACCAGAGCGAGTGCTATTGCTTTTAGTTTTTTTACAGCAATATTTCCGTTCCTACTGTTCATTATTATCCTGATTCCCTACATCCCTTTTGATAATTTTAAAGTTGATTTTTTAAATTTTTTAGATTCCTTTTTACCCCCGCAAACCTCAGATTTTTTTAATCAAAATATTTTTGAAAACATCAACGATACAAATACTGGAGGACTGCTGTCTACGGTGTTTTTGATTTCTATGTTTTTGATGGCAAACGGCGTAAATGCTGTGTTTTCTGGGTTTGAAAACGCCTACCATCAACAACTCAACAGAAATTTTATCAAGCAATATTTCTACGCATTTGGTGTGGCAATTATTCTAGTCGTACTTTTAATACTGACGGTTATTGGATTTGGATATGCTCAGATTTATTTGATTCATCCGATCATCGAAAAATTTGGTTCTGGAGATGCGAGTAGCGAGCTGTTTTGGATTACACGTGCCAAATATTTCTTTTTTGTACTTATGATTTATGTCAGTATGGCCACCTTATATTATTTTGGAACTAAAGATGGGAAGCTATCTAGTTTTTTCTCTGTAGGCGCTATTTTTACGACGTTTCTAATTATTTCAACCTCTTATCTCTTTGGCCTTTATATTGAAAATTTTTCAACCTATAATGAACTCTATGGCTCCATTGGTGCCTTATTAATTCTCTTGTTTTATTTTTGGTTAAATGCAAACATTATTCTCTTGGGACATGAATTGAATTCATCTCTTCAACTTCTAAAGAAAAAATGCACAGTATAGACGTATTTTTTATCGATGTAATTTTACCGCTTTCTTTGGAGCGAAATTTCACTTACGCGATTACAAAAGCAGAAGCAAATTTCATTAAAATTGGTGTTAGAGTCGCTGTTCCTTTTGGAAAAAGTAAAGTCTACACAGGACTAGTATATAGCATACACGATAAGGAACCTACAGCTTACGATGCAAAGTCGATTCATAGTATATTAGATGAATCGCCTGTAGTGAATCAATTCCAGTTTAAATTATGGGAATGGATGGCTAATTATTACCTCTGTAGTATGGGTGAGATCATGCGAGCTGCACTGCCTAATGCATTTTTACTAGAAAGCGAAACTATTATTTCATTAAACCCTACATCTGGATTTGATATCAATATTTTTAAAGATGATGAATATCTCGTTTATGAAGCACTACAACAGCAATCGAGTTTAAAGGTAGAGGAAATCAATGCCATTATTGATCGTAAGAATTCATTCCCCGTTTTAAAACGTTTATTAGACCAAAAAGTAATCGCTCTCGAGCAGGAATTGTTAGAGAAATATAAACCTAAATTAATTCGATGTGTGCGTTTACATCCCAATTATCAACATGAAAATGGACTACAAGAGCTCCTTGAAACTTTAAAGAATGCTGCAAAACAACGCGAGATTGTATTGAGTTATTTTAATTTAGCAAATTCTACAAAACAAATCAAAGTCGCGGACCTTAAGACAAAAAGTAAGGCCTCATCCACACAAATAAAAACACTTATAGATAAACAGGTTTTTGAGGAATACCATTACCAGACCGATCGCATTCAGTTTCAAAATTCTGAAGAGGATGCTACAAAAGAACTAAACACTTATCAGAACACTGCATTAGAAGAAATTGATCAAGCATTTAACACCTATAATACAGTGCTGCTTCATGGCGTGACGTCATCTGGTAAAACGGAGATTTATGTTAAGAAAATTGAAACGGTTTTAGCGCAAGGTAAACAAGCCTTATACCTAGTGCCAGAAATTGCGTTAACTTCGCAATTGGTACAACGTTTACAAAAATATTTTGGGAATCAAATTGCCGTATATCATTCGCGATATTCACAGAACGAACGCCTAGAAGTTTGGAACCATGTGCTTAATCAATCTGAAAATGCGCGGGTTGTTATTGGTGCACGCTCTTCTGTTTTTTTGCCCTTTAGTAATTTAGGGCTTGTGATTGTTGATGAAGAGCATGAACAATCCTATAAACAATTTGATCCATCGCCGCGCTACCATGCAAGAGACACGGCTATCGTATTAGCATCTCTATATCATTCGAAAACACTTTTAGGTTCGGCCACGCCTAGTATAGAGAGTTTTTTCAACGCCACAAAAGAAGATAAATTTGGATATGTAGCACTCACAAAACGATTTAATAATGTGCTTATGCCAGAAATCGAGCTGGTCGATTTAACAGATAAATATAAACGCAAACGCATGACAGGTCATTTTAGTGACCGACTAGTTACAGAAATTAAAGAGGCTTTGGATGTGGATTCTCAAGTGATTTTATTTCAAAACAGGCGCGGATATTCTCCCGTGGTGTCTTGTAATACTTGTGGGCATACGCCTGAATGTCCAAATTGCGATGTCAGTTTGACGTTTCATCAATATAAAAACCAGCTTCGTTGCCACTATTGCAGTCATACGATGGCAATGCAACAGTTTTGTGGTGCTTGTGGAGGGGTGGAAATTGATACTAAAGGATTTGGTACAGAACAAATTCAACAGGAAGTTGAACTTTTGTTTCCTGAAGCTAAAGTAGCCCGAATGGATTTGGATACCACTCGAGGAAAGTACAGTTATGATCGTATTATTTCTAGCTTCGAAAATAAAGAAGTCAATATTTTGGTGGGCACTCAAATGGTGACCAAAGGGCTCGATTTTAGGCATGTAAAATTAGTAGGGGTTTTAAATGCAGACCAACTGATCAATTTTCCTGATTTCAGAGCGCATGAACGCAGTTTTCAATTGTTACAACAAGTTGCTGGGCGTGCCGGACGAACGGATACTAGAGGGAAAGTTGTTATTCAAACCTATAATCCGCACCATACAATCCTTCAACAAGTGTCTATAAATGACTATGCGTCCATGTTTGCCGAGCAATTAGAAGAGCGAAGAATTTATAAATACCCCCCGTATTATCGTCTAGTCAAATTGACCATTAAACATAAGAATTATAATAAAGTAAATGAAGGCGCTGAATGGTTAGCAACAAGTTTGAGGCACGTGTTTAAAGCGAATGTATTAGGTCCAGAATTCCCTGTTGTTTCAAGAATAAGAAACCAGTACAATAAAAATATTTTGATTAAAATACCTCAAAACCAATCGCTTGTTAAAACAAAATCTGTGCTACAAAAAATTAAATTACGTTTTTTAAGTACTAGAGATTTTAGAGCTGTTCGTTTACTAATAAATGTAGATAATTATTAGTTTGCAATAACATCTAAAGCCTGACTCAATTCTATTTTTCGAGTTCTGCTTAAAGGGAGTTTCATTTTCTCGATTTCCACATGCTTACTATCGTACCGTTCTACTTTCTTTAGATTAACGATATAAGATTTATGAATTCTTAAAAACAAACCGTTTGGAAGCTCATTTTCGAAAGCTTTCATGGTTGATAGAATTACAAAGCTTTTACTATTAGTGATTAATTTCACATAATCTCCAAGCGCTTCAATCCATTTGATGTCTTTAATGTATATTTTACGTTTCTTAAGGTTACTTTTTACAAAAATGTGCTCGCCATCATCATCTTTGAAATTTTCCTCCATTTTAGCTTGTAAAACCGTCTTAGCGATCGCCTCGTCAAATCGTACTTTAGGTACTGGTTTAATTAAGTAATCTATAACATTGTATTCGAAAGCGCTGAGGGCAAACGCGTCGTTGTTACTAACGACGACAACGTAAGGCATGGTGATGTTTGGATGCTCATTAAAAACATCTAATAATTCAAATCCAGCTGAAGTAGGAAGATCAACTTCCATAATGACAAGGTCTACAGAAGTGGTTAGTAGACATTTTTTTGTTTCAATTACAGATGAAAACTTCCCGATCAAATTTAGTGAAGGGTGGTTATTTATAAGTTTTAAAGTCGTTAACCGTTGAGTGACGTTCGCATCAACAATTATACAGTTTAAATTCATCAGGTCAATTTTATTGGAGGTTAACAACTACAATTATACAAAAATAAATCGATAAAATTCGTAAAACACCGTTTAACGAATAAAAATAAAGTGAATTAAATAATCGTATTTAATGTTGTTGAAACAATAAATAATACTTATTTTTGCAGCCATTTTAAAACAAAAAATTATAAAATTTATGAATCATTACGAAACTGTTTTCATCTTGAATCCCGTTTTATCTGAC
>JAQXCA010000004.1 GCA_029252105.1 Flavobacteriaceae bacterium
GTTTTAGGAAACTATGTGATCGAAGATATGGGTGGAGCAATCCAAGACGCTTTTGGAGGAATTGGTCCAATATTACTACCAATGTCAATAGCAGGTGTTGGAATTATCATTTCTATTATCGGTACCTTCTTAGTTAAAATTTCATCGAACGATGCAAAAGAAAGTCAAGTACAAAAAGCATTGAACATCGGTAACTGGACTTCTATCATATTAGTGGCCGTTGCTTGTTTCGGATTAGTAACTTGGATGTTACCAGAAACAATGCAAATGAGCTTCTTTGGTGAAGGTCCTCAAGATATTTCTTCAATGCGTGTATTTTATGCATGTTTGGTTGGTTTAATTGTGGGTGCAGGAATCTCTTCATTTACTGAATATTATACAGGACTGGGCTCTAAACCAATTTTAAAAATCGTACAACAATCAAGTACAGGGGCAGGAACAAATATTATTGCTGGTTTAGCGACTGGGATGATTTCTACATTCTCTTCTGTATTATTATTTGCAGCTGCAATATGGGCATCGTATGCTTTAGCTGGATTTTATGGTGTGGCTTTAGCAGCATCTGCAATGATGGCAACCACAGCGATGCAATTAGCAATTGATGCTTTTGGCCCAATTGCCGATAACGCAGGTGGCATTGCTGAAATGAGTGAACAAGATCCGATTGTAAGAGAACGTACAGATATCTTAGATGCTGTTGGTAATACAACTGCTGCTACTGGAAAAGGATTTGCAATCGCATCCGCAGCCTTAACATCTTTAGCTTTGTTTGCTGCCTATGTTACCTTTACAGGGATTGATGGAATTAACATCTTTAAAGCGCCAGTTTTAGCCATGTTATTTGTAGGTGGAATGGTACCTGTAGTATTTTCTGCATTGGCAATGAATGCCGTTGGTAAAGCAGCGATGGAAATGGTTAATGAAGTGGTAAGACAGTTTAAAGAAATTCCAGGAATTATGGAAGGCACTGGAAAACCAGAATATGATAAATGTGTAGATATTTCAACGAAGGCATCTTTGAAAGAAATGATGTTACCAGGACTCTTAACAATTGGGTTCCCAATACTTGTTGTCTTAGTAGGTAAATTAGTATATCAAGATAACAACATGTTGGTTGCTGAAATGCTTGGTGGTTACATGGCAGGAGTTACCGTAAGTGGTGTACTTTGGGCTATTTTCCAAAACAATGCAGGTGGTGCTTGGGATAATGCTAAGAAATCTTTTGAAGCAGGTGTAGAGATCAACGGTGTTATGACCTACAAAGGATCAGAAGCACACAAGGCAGCTGTGACAGGAGATACTGTTGGAGATCCATTTAAAGATACTTCAGGGCCATCAATGAATATCCTTATTAAATTAACATGTCTAATTGGATTAGTGATTGCACCTATATTAGGTGGGCACTCATCTGAAGAGGCACATGCATCACAAGACGTGAATGTAGAAGTTATTTATACTAATTCAGCAGATTTAGCAGAAGCAACAATTTCACAGACTACAGTTGTAAACGGAACAAAAGTTGTGGTAGAGAAATCAATCACTGGAACTGAGCAAGAAATTGAAGAAGCTGTTGAAGGGCTTTTAAATGAGACGACTGAAAATTAATTTAATCTTATATTAAAAATTAAATCTGATAATAAAAAATCCCGCTTTTGCGGGATTTTTTATGTCTTTATATGTCGATTGTATTAAAACAAACCGTTTATTTCAGCGTCAATTTTGTTAATGATAAACCCAAGATCTTCTTCATTTTCTACAAAATCTAAATCATCAACATCAATAATAAGTAGTTTTCCTTTAGCATAGCCATGAATCCAAGCCTCATAACGTTCGTTTAAACGGCTTAGATAGTCAATACTAATAGAGTTCTCATAATCACGACCACGTTTATGAATTTGAGCTACAAGGTTAGGAATTGAGCTTCTCAAGTAAATGATAAGGTCAGGACACTGAACCAAAGATTCCATAAGACCAAAAAGCGACGAATAGTTTTCAAAATCGCGATTAGTCATTAAACCCATTGCATGTAAGTTAGGCGCAAATATATTAGCATCTTCATAAATGGTACGGTCCTGAATAATATCTTTCCCGCTTTCACGAATTTGTAATACCTGACGGAATCTACTATTTAAAAAATACACTTGAAGGTTGAAACTCCAACGCTCCATTTGATTGTAAAAATCATCCAAGTAAGGGTTGTCGACAACATCTTCTAGCTGGGCTTCCCAGTTGTAATGTTTCGCAAGTAATTGGGTTAAAGTCGTCTTTCCTGCGCCGATATTTCCGGCAATTGCAACATGCATAATATCAATTGTTTAATAGTTGGTAATGATGAAGAGATTCTTCGTCATAAATATACAAGGTTTGGTTGGTTACAAAAAACTGTTTTACTAAAATTTTAGGTAAGTTTAAAGCTAAAAACGTTTCGCTGTTTTTTAATTTATAATAAATTAGATTTTCTTTTTGCAAAAACAACACTCCATTCCAGAGTTTTAAATCTGTAAACCCCTCTTGAGGTTGCTTCGAAATTAAACTTCCTATATAATTATAACATTGTAATTCTTTTTCTGTAAGTACCCAGCAAGTGTTATAATCACTGTCTAAAGCGAGAATTTCATTTTGAAACGGTACAGTCTTAACGCGGGTTTTGGAGGTGTTGTAGTCAAACAATTCCAATTGAAGTGTATTAGAGTCAAATAACCAAAAACTGTTGTCATTTCCATACGATATGTGCGACAACGTACGCAACGGATTTATGATATTAAAATCTATAGAAATCAATTCAGCTAAACGGTTATCTAAAAGAATCACACTATTAAAATCTTTATAAAACAAAGCAAGTCTGAGCGCATTAAACACAGAAACGTCACTAATAGCACCTTTGTCTAAGTTGCTATAATTTTGAAACCCTTGGCTGTTTTTTTTAAAAAGTGTATTCGATTTTAGGAAATAAAGCGATTCAAAAGAATCCACGCCAACGAAGGAATCCCAGTCAAAAGGCGTGGACTCAACGAGCTTAGGGGTTAAGGATGTTTGGCTAAATCCCCAACAGTAAAAAAGCAATATTAAATAGAATACATGTTTCATTCTGATTCGAAAAGTACAAAAATCAAACCAATTTAGTAGATTAACTTGTAACCAAATCCTCGTACATTTAAAATTTGTATGGTCTCATCTTCACTTAGTTTTTTCCGAATTTTAGTTATAAACACATCCATGCTTCGAGCACTAAAGTGATCATCGTTCCCCCAAAGTTTTTTTAAAATCATGGAACGTTCTAGGACCTTGTTTTTGTTTTTTATTAGGTGAAATAATAAATGTGCTTCTCGGTGTGTCAGTGGTGCGCTAGGATTATCTTTAAATTGAAGTGTTTGTTTTGTGAAATCAAAAATATAATCACCAAGTTCAATGCTGTTATGTGGTTCTTGTAGTACAGTATTTTGTAGGAGATTATTTACGCGAACAATCAGCTCTTCCATACTAAAAGGTTTCTTTAAATAGTCATTCCCACCACTATGAAAGCCTTCAACAACATCCTGGGTTTGGGACTTAGAGGTTAAAAAAATAATAGGGATGTCAGCATCTTCTAAACGAATTTCCTTTGCCAAGGTAAACCCGTCTTTTTTTGGCATCATTATGTCCAAAATTAATAATTTAGGGGTTTTTGTTTTATAAACTTCTAATGCTTTTTCGCCATTTTCGCAAAGTAAAACATCGAATCCCCGAGTTTCCAAACTTTCTTTAATTATCTGACCGAGCGAGGGTTCGTCTTCGGCTAAAAGGAGGGTTATTTTACGTTCCATTTGGGGCTGTTAGGTTAAACGTAGTATGCGTTTTTTTTAGGTTTAATTGAATAGTACCGTTGTGTTTTTCGACAATTTTCTTAGTGTAGTACAGCCCAATCCCAAACCCTTTAATGTCATGAATATTGCCTTTAGGTACGCGGTAAAATTTTTCAAAAATTTGATCTTTATGGGCTTTATTAAGTGAGCTTCCATTATCAGAAATTGAAATCGTAAATGAGAACGCGTCTTGTGAAATTTCAATCCAAATTTTATCGCCTCCATATTTAATGGCATTATCAATAATGTTGTTTATCGCATTTTCGAAATGAAACAGATCCACTTTCACCTCCATATTGGTCTGTTTAGGATCAAAATGTATAGTTGTAGATTCAGTTTGCATTTGATGCTTATCAACTACGGTCTTAAGCAAGTCGATAACATTAATCGGTTTTTTATGAAGTTCTAAATTTTCGCTGTCTAAAGTGGCGGTTTCTAAAAGTTTTTCAACCATTACATTTAATTTAGTCAATTGGTCACTCGACATATCTAAATAGGTCTTCGTTTTATCTTTATCGTCAATGATATTGAAACTTTTAAGACCTTCTAGGGCAACACTGATGGTGGCAATGGGCGTTTTAAACTCATGAGTGATATTACTAATCAAATCATTTTTCACTTCTGCCAATTGTTTTTGGTGGCTTATAATTTGCAATAGATAAAACAAACAGCCAATAACAGCAAGCACCAATAAAGTAGAAATTAAAATACCTGTAAGGATTCGTTTTAGAATAATTTTTGTTTCGTTTGAAAAATAAATAGATAATGAACTCCCTCTGGGTAAAAAAGGGGATTTAGAATTCGTTGTCAAGTCGTTTTGGTTAACTTCTTTAAGTTTTTGAATCTTTAGCCAAGGACTCTCAAATGTTAAACCATATACGATATTGAGATTCTTACGAGACAATTCAGATTTTAACAAACTGTCAATGTTTTTAAGCGATAATGAATCGCGGGTAATAGAAACAAATACTTTAGACGTTAGTAATGTAATGTCTTTTATGTTAGGGGAGTCGATATCAAACTCTTTTAGCCATTTAAAACCGAATTGAAAAGAGTCCGAAACAATTGAATCAGGGTTATGAAAAATACTTTGTATATGAACCGAATCTAAATCTCTAGAGTTTTTTTGGTGATATTTAAATGCTGATTTACGTGCTAAACGCTTTACATTTTTATTCAATTTGAAACCATAATTTCTTGGATTCGGATCTAATAAACTATCAATTTCAAAGGCTGCGTCAAACAAACTATCTTTAGGGCTCGATTGAAGTGTAAATCCTCCAATAGCGCTATGTTCAGCAAGATTGGCGTAATAGGAGTCTACAGCATTATCTAAGCTCACCTGCACATCATTTATAAGTTGTTGCTTGTTCGTTTGATAGTTTTTATAATTCCAATACACTTGTATGCCAATTGTGCTTAGTATCACAATGCTAATGACATAAAATATCCACTTGTAACGCGTATCGTTCATAGCTCAAAAGTAAATGTTATAATCAATTAATGCTAATCGCTTAACACACGTTAACAGTTGTTAACTATAATTACTTGAAATTCTTTTCATATTTGCATCAGATAAAATTAAAAAAATAAAAAAATGACAAAATTTGTAAAAGTACTTTTAATCGTATTCACGTGTGTGATCTCTGAAGTTAAGGCCCAAGAATTTCAAGGGATAGCCACCTACAAAACCCAGCGTAAAGTAGACATCAAAATTGATAGCACTCAAGTTGGTGGTATGCAAGATGAACTTATGGCAATGCTCAAGAAACAATTTGAAAAAACGTACGTACTGACGTTCAATAAATCCGAATCAATATATAAGGAAGATGAATCTTTAGCACCACCATCTGCTGGAGGCTCTATGGTGTTCATTTCCAGTGTAGGAGGTTCTGGGGAATTATATAAAAACATTAAAACACTGCGTTTAGTTCAACAAAGCGACTTACTTGGAAAGGTGTTTTTGATTCAAGATTCTTTAAAAACAACCCCTTGGAAATTACAGGGCGACACGAAAAACATTGGAGAATACACCTGTTATAAAGCGACTCTTGAAAGAAAAGTAGATTCAGATATTTTTTCAGATGAGGCTTCTAAGGACACACAAACAGTGACCGCATGGTACACCCCTCAAATCCCCGTAAGTAATGGTCCTGAAGAATTTCAAGGATTGCCAGGGCTTATTCTTGAATTAAGCTACGATTCTCAAACTATTTTATGTAGTAAGGTTTTATTGAACCCTACAAAACAAGTTACCATTAAGGAGCCGACATCGGGTACAACTGTGACTCAAAAAGAGTTTGATACCATTATGGCCAAAAAAATGAAGGAAATGGAATCTCAATACGATCGAGAGGATAGTGATGGGCAGAGTTTCAAGATTGAAATTAGAAATTAGTTTTAATTTTATTTTAACGACATATCACTAAACAATCCGTAATTTGTGCAAATAAAATAGATATTAAATTAAACATTTATTAGTATGTTTCTAAGAAAAAACCTCTTTTTGATGGGGTGTATAATGCTGTTGTTTTCAGCAGTAACTTCTGCTCAAGAATTTCAAGGTAAAGCGTATTATTTTTCCAAAACATCTGTTGATATGGATAGTTGGGGAGGTCGTAAAATGACTGAAGATCAAAAAAAACAAATCGCAGATCGCATGCGTAGCATGTTTGAGAAAACCTATATTTTGACTTTTGACAGAGAAGCTTCCACTTATAAAGAAGAAGAAGTTTTAGAAGCGCCAGGAGGGAAAGGTGGTTTTGGGAGATGGGGCAATAGTTTTTCTGCAGGGCTACAATATAAAAATATAAAATCACAGCAATTTTTGCAAGATCAAGAATTTTTTGGAAAACAATTTTTGATCTCAGATTCCTTGTCTAAACTAGACTGGAAACTAGGAACTGAAACAAAGCAAATTGGCCAATACCTTTGTATGAAAGCAACAACTACCAAAACAGTTGATGAATTTGATTGGCGTAGTATGCGTAGAAAATCAAAACTTAATAAAGACACTGAAGTTAAAAAAGATTCTACAGTAACTTCTATTACAGAAGACATAGAAGTACCAAAACAAATTGAAGTCACCGCATGGTACGCTCCACAAATTCCCGTAAGTCAAGGCCCTGGAGATTTTTGGGGACTTCCTGGACTAATATTAGAAGTAAATACTGATAAAACTACGGTTTTATGTTCAAAAATCATTATGAATCCAAAAGAGAAAGTAGATATTGAAGCTCCAAAAAAAGGTGCTATAGTTACACGATCGGAGTATAATGAAACCGTAAAGAAAAAAATGGAAGAAATGCGTTCTATGTACGGAGGTCGCAAAAACAATAGACGAAATTAAGCATATCCAAATTAACCACTATTTCATGAAAAATTTTATTACAATTATTACCCTGTCAATGGGTATTGCCGGATTTTCTCAAGTAAAATTAAACGGCGTTATAAAAGATAGTTTAGGAAGCCCTCTAGAGTTAGCAAATGTTATCGCTATTAACAAAGCCACAAAATCCTTAGACTCCTATGGCATTACCAATGATGAAGGTCGGTTTCGTCTGGATTTAAAAAAGAACACACTCTACACCATTCAAGCCAGTTATATTGGCATGAAATCTCTAGATGAAGCACTCGAAACAAAAGATGAGAACATCACTAAAGATTTCACGCTTTTTGAAGATAATTCATTGGACGAAGTGGAATTGGTTTATGAAATGCCCGTTACTATTAGTGGCGATACCTTGGTCTATAATGCAGATTCTTTTAATACCGGCACAGAACGCAAATTAGAAGATGTATTGAAAAACCTTCCAGGTGTTGAAATTAACGACGATGGTCAGGTAGAAGTTGAAGGAAAGGTGGTAAACAAGTTGATGGTTGAAGGTAAAGACTTCTTTGATGGCGACACCAAATTAGCAACCAAAAACATACCCTCAAGTGCTGTGGATAAGGTCCAGGTATTAAAAAATTATTCTGAAGTTAGTCAATTGGGAGGGGTAACAAACAACCAAGATAATATTGCTATAAACATAAAATTAAAAGAGGGTAAGAAGAATTTTTGGTTCGGAAATGTCACTATTGGTGCGGGGGATTCGGACGTAAACTCACTCTACTTAGCCCAACCAAAGTTGTTTTATTACAGCCCAGAATACAGTGTTAATTTTATTGGAGACCTCAACAATATTGGAGAGGTAGCGTTCTCTCGTCGAGACTATTATAATTTTTCAGGCGGTTTCCGATCACCTAGTCAAAAAAGTGGAACGAGCTTGAGTTTAGGAAACAATGATATCGGGTTTCTATTACTTCAAAATAACCGTGCTAAAGACATTAACACAAAATTTGGAGCCGCTAATTTTAGTTGGTCCCCAAAAAAGACGTTAGATATTGGCGGTTTTGCTATTTTTTCTAACAGTAAAAATGAACTCCAAGAAAATAGAAGTGTTCAATACACAGATGCGCCGGCTGGGTTTTCAGATGAGGATACGGAGAGTAATACTTCACAAAACAATGATTTAGGGATGCTGAAGTTAACCACTAAGTATCAACCAAACGCCAGTAACCAACTCGAGTACGAGGCTCTTGGAAATTTATCAAAAAGCACACAAGACCAACGCTTCAACTCCTCTTTAAATGGAGACATCAATCAGTTGGAAAATATAAGTCCTTTTAGTTTTAATCACAGCTTAAACTATTATTACACGTTAAATGAAAATAATATTTTTGCATTTGAAGCCCAACATCTTATCAAAGATGAAGATCCTTTTTACAATGCTATTCTAGAGGATAAAGCCGACTATGAAGGCACGGCCAACAGCTTAGGTTTAGACGGTGCTCAGGTAGACTATAACTTTGGTCAAGAGAAGCGTGTGCAGTCCAACCAAGTCGATGCAAAACTGGATTATTGGAACATTCTCAACAAAAAAAGTAATATCAATCTGACGCTTGGAACTATCCTAAGTCATCAACAATTTGACTCAAATATTTTTCAGTTTTTAGATAATCAAACAGAACTGAGGCCAACGCCTAGCATTGTCGACGGGGTAGCAACTAACGACATAGCCTACAATTTTTCCGATGTATACTTAGGATTACATTACCGTTTAAAATCTGGTAAATTCACTTTTACACCTGGTGTTTCTGCACATGCCTATGGAATTTCAAATACGCAGATGGGGTCTAAGACTACGGATAACTTCTTCCGGTTTTTACCTGATATGAATGTGATATTTCAAATCAAAAAGAGTGAAACCTTGAATTTAAGTTACCGCATGCAAACACAATTTACAGATGTTTCTCAATTTGCAAGTGGCTTAGTACTTAATAACTATAACTCGTTATTTTCGGGATCTCCTGATTTGCAAAGCGCACTATCGCATAA
>JAQXCA010000007.1 GCA_029252105.1 Flavobacteriaceae bacterium
CTTGATTTAATTCATGATGATGTCAAATGGCAACCTGTATTTTTCGGTTCTTCTGAAATTGGTAAAGAAGAATTTGGAAGTTATTTGAAAGCATGGCAAGATGAGATGGAAAATGTTGTGTATACAGCTGATAACTGGTTGCCAGGTGTCTTAGCTGAAACTGGATTAGCTGACGGAAGTGTTAGATCGTATGGAACTTGGTCAGGCACACACACCGCAACTGGAAAACAATGGGAAATGAAAGCTTACCATACCTGGGATTTTAAAGATGGACTTATAATAAGTGGTGGAGATTATTTTGATGCCAGTGGCTTGGTTAATTTTCTTGAGGCGGAAGTAGCTGAATAATTCTCAAGTAAATTTTAATACACTATAAACCTTACCTAATACGGTAGGGTTTTTTGTTATGGGGTTTTATTGTAATTACAAGTGCTCCAATCACATCCAAATTTTTTTATAGGTTTCGGAAATTTGGCAGCTCCAAAACTTTTTTTATCTTAGTAGGATGCAAGAAGACTTCCTACATTACGTCTGGCAGCATAAGAAAATGAGCCTCAAATCATTGCAAACGACCACTAAAGAGTCTATAATTCTAAAGACTGTTGGTTTGCCTAATGCCAATGCTGGCCCCGATTTTTTTAATGCGCAATTAAGTATCGGCTTGCAGATGTGGGTCGGTAATGTCGAAATTCATGTTAAATCTTCCGATTGGTATGTGCATCATCACGAAACAGATGCTGCGTATGATAGCGTGATTTTACACGTGGTTTGGGAGCACGATATGGATATTTACAGAAAGGACAATACGCCAATTCCAACCCTAGAACTCAAAAACTATGTTTTTCCACATACCTATAAAAATTACAATACTCTATTGAACCAAAAGCAATCTTGGATTCCTTGTGAATCCAGCATTATGGATGTAGATGGATTCACTATTTCCCATTGGATGGAACGCCTGTATTTAGAACGTTTAGAAGGTAAGTATAGCGCTATCGAAGCTCAACTTCTCGACTCCAAACACAATTGGGAAGCTGTATTGTTTTGGCAACTCGCCAAAAATTTTGGACTTAAAGTCAATGGTGACGCTTTTTTAAGCATTGCAAAATCAATGGATTTTTCGGTCGTTCGGAAATCACAACATGAAGTACACCACCTTGAAGCCTTGTTTTTTGGGCAAGCGGGACTTTTAGAAACCGAAGCACAAGATGTTTACATATCTGAACTCAAAAGTGCCTATGAATTCTTGAAATACAAATTTTCGCTTTCAAGAAAAGGCGTGTTGCCCGTACACTTCTTTCGCTTACGCCCGCCTAATTTCCCAACCCTCCGATTGGCGCAGTTGGCAGGAGTGTATAGCCGGTGTTCAAGTTTGTTTTCTTCAGTGATTGAAGCCCAATCTTTAGAGCAATTGTATGCAATTTTTCAAGGTACAACTTCCGCGTTTTGGGAAACACACTATACTTTTGAGAAACTCTCCAAATCCTCATCAAAAACGCTCACAAAAGCATTTATGAATTTGATTATTATCAATACTATAATTCCAATCAAGTTTGCCTTTAATAGATTTAATCGACATTCAAATCAAGATGAAGTTCTAACGATCATTCAAAACATACCAATGGAGCATAACAGTATTGTGGATAAATTTCATTCCTTGTACGCCTTTGGTAAAACCGCATTAGAATCTCAAGCGCTGATTCAATTGAAACACATGTATTGCTCAAAAAATAAATGTCTTCAATGCGCTGTTGGTAGTGCTCTTTTGAATCGAAATTCATAAATTGCACTATGAAATTATTTTACAAAGGCCTTTTCAATTTACAAAAATATGGGTTTTATGTGTGTCAACGTATCGCAGACCGTATCGGCATGCGCGCCAAAGTTGTTCGAACGTCGTTTATTTATCTGACATTCGTGACACTTGGTTTTGGGTTTGCATTTTATTTGTTTCTAGCATTTTGGATCCGTATCAAGGATTTGATATATACCAAAAGAACCTCTGTTTTTGATATTTAATTTATATGCATAACCCTTTTATAAAACTTTACAGATCAAAAATTAGTACTGCGATTATCTTGTTGGTAGTACTCCTTTTTACAGGGATTATAGGATTTAAGATTATGTCCGATTATTCTTGGGTTGATGCTTTTTATATGACCGTCATTACCATAACCACTGTAGGGTTTGGTGAAGTCCAGCCCCTCGATCCTGAAACCAAAATATTCACTATTTTATTAATTTTAACAAGTGTTGTTATTGTGGGATATGCGCTTACAATTATAACAGAGTATATAATTTCTAAAAATGTTATTTCTGAACTAAAACACAAGAAGATGCAAAAAAAAATTGATGCACTGTCCAATCATATTGTGATATGTGGATATGGAAGAAATGGAAAACAAGCCGCAAAAAAACTATTGACCCATAACCGCTCTTTTGTGGTCATAGAATCTAATAAGGAAACTATAGAAAAATATCAAAATGAAAACACACGCTTTGTTTTTGGAAATGCAAATGATGATGAGGTGCTTTTAGCCGCTGGTATCGAACGAGCGGAGTGCTTAATATCTGCGTTACCCAACGATTCTGACAATGTTTTCGTGGTGCTTTCTGCGCGACAAATGAACAAAAATGCTCGAATTATAAGTCGTGCTTCAAACGAATCTTCATACAGTAAGCTTAAATTAGCAGGAGCCAATAATGTAATTTTACCCGACAAAATTGGGGGCGATCATATGGCTTCCTTAGTCGTTGTTCCAGATTTGTTGGAATTTATTGATAACCTATCTATAGTTGGAAATAAATCTATCAATATCGAAGAAATTGCTGTAGAACAATTATATGACACTTCAAATATCAAAACGATTCAAGATTTAGAATTACGAAAAAAAACGGGGTGTAGTGTGATTGGATATAAAGACGAAACAGGTCATTATACCATCAATCCAGAAGCTAGTCAAAAATTAGTCCCAAATTCTAAGGTGATTGTTTTGGGACAGCCAGAACAAATCCAAAAGTTGAACAGCACTTATAATATTGATATTAAATAACCAAAAGTTAATTAAACTTTTAAGGCGCAGCTATATTTTAATTACTCATTTATTTTCACCATATTGTTGCCTTATTAAAAAAATTCCTAAAAATTTACTATGAAAACATTCATTCAAACTACTATTGCTTTAATTTTACCAGTTATATCTTTTGCACAAGAAAAGGGGCTGGATCAAAAAATTGATGAAGCATTTCAACCTGTTGCAGATGCCTTTTTTGATGCTATTTTCTTTACAGTATACAAAGGAGATTCATTTTCAATTCCATTTGTATTGGTCTTGTTAGTAGGTAGTGCGTTGTTTTTCACCATTTATTTTGGATTTCCAAACATTCGTTATTTTGGAAAAGCAATTAACGTAGTAAGAGGAAAATATGACCATGTAGATCATGGCGTTTCTGAAGCGATGTACGGCGATTCTACGCCTGGCGGTGATGCCATAGAAACCATTAAAGACGAAAGCACAGAAGGAGAGGTTAGTCATTTTCAAGCCTTGGCAACTGCGGTTTCTGGAACCGTAGGAAATGGAAATATTGCAGGGGTTGCTTTGGCAATTGCCTTAGGAGGACCTGGAGCTACGTTTTGGATGATTGTTTGTGGATTGTTAGGGATGTCTACAAAATTTGTAGAATGTACTTTGGGTGTTCAATTTAGAGATATTGGAAAAGATGGTACCGTTTATGGTGGTCCAATGTATTATATAAGTAAAGGCTTAAAATCAAGAGGGTTTGCTACAATAGGTAAAGTGACTGCTGCTATTTTTGCAGTCTTTTGTATTGGAGGCTCTTTTGGAGGAGGTAATGCTGCTCAATCCAATCAAGCAACTATAGTTATTAAAGAATTGTTTAACTGGGAAAGTACGGCAGCGGGAGCAATCGTTGGTGTTGTGTTAGCCGCATTAGTGGGAGTCATTATAATTGGCGGTATTAAACGTATTGCTCAAGTTACTGAAAAAGTAGTGCCGTTTATGGCGGGTATGTATGTTGTGGCTTGTCTATATATTATACTATCTAACTTTAGTTTAGTTGATGATGCCATTAATCTTATTGTAAGAGAGGCATTTAACCCAACTGCCTTTGGAGTTGGTTCTGTGATAGGCGTAGTAATTGTAGGATTTCAACGTGCTGCATTTTCAAATGAAGCAGGTGCTGGTTCGGCATCTATTGCGCATTCTGCAGTAAAAACAAAATATTCAGCCTCCGAAGGTCTAGTTGCCTTATTAGAACCATTTATTGATACGGTTGTGATTTGTACAATGACTGCTTTAGTGATTGTGATTTTTAATTTTGGTGGATTCTTTGAGTATGGAGGAGATGGTTCAGGTGTTGTTTTTATTGATGGCGTAGCCTATGAAGGCGCAGGAATTACATCTAAAGCCTTCGCTCAATATATTCCGTATTCAAATATATTCTTGACTATTGCAGTTGTGTTGTTTGCAGTGTCAACTATGATTTCATGGTCTTACTATGGTTTACAGTCTTGGAAGTTTTTATTTGGTAGAGGCAAAGTAGCAGATTTAGCATATAAATTATTATTTTTAACGTTTATCGTTATTGGTGCTGCAGCAAGTATGGGATCTATATGGAAATTCTCTGATGCGATGATATTCGCAATGATTTTCCCTAACATGGTCGGACTATTCTTCTTATTTCCTGTAGTGAAGAAAGAATTAATTAAATATCTGGACGCCATAAGAAAATAAATATGGTCGCCCCAAAATGAAATTTTACACCTACTTTTCACAACAACAACGCTTGGCGGTAATCGCATTGATTGTCGTTATTATTGTTGTGGAATTCTCTTGGGTATCCTATAATAAAACACCAACAGATTCCTTCGCTGTTGATCCTGCTATCTATTTGAAATTTCAAAACGAGGTAGATAGCTTGATAGTGCATCAATCTCGCAATTCGACTCCAAAACTATATCCTTTTAATCCGAATTACATAACCGATTATAAAGGCTATACACTTGGAATGAGTAGTCAAGAAATTAACCGTTTGCAAGCCTATAGGGCTACAAACAAGTGGATAAATTCGAGGAGAGAATTTCAACGAATTACTAAAGTGTCGGATTCATTATTAAAAACAATTGCGCCCTATTTTAAGTTTCCGGATTGGGTTACGTCATCATCGCAAAAACTGACATCAACTGCTAATACCTCCGTGAAATCATTCGCGCAAAAGTTCGATCTTAACAAAGCGACTGCGTCGCAACTTCAAAAGGTATACGGCATAGGTGCTTTTTATTCAGAACAAATTATTCGATTTAGAGATGCCTTTGAGGGCGGTTTTATTTCTGATTTGCAATTACAAGATATAAAAGGACTAAAACCAGAAGTGATTGAAAATATTCTTAAAGAATTTACCGTTCAAACGCCAAGGAAAGTTGCTAAAATAAGTTTAAATTCAGCGACTGTAGATCAATTAGTAACCATTCAACATATCGATTATGAATTGGCGTATGAGATTATAGAATTTAGAATGTTAATGGATGGTTATAAAGATATTGAGGAATTAACAAAAGTTAAAGAATTTCCCAAGGAAAAAATAGAAATTATTAAATTATATTTGTCACTTAATTAGTTTAGATATGGATTTTAATTATTCAGAAGAACAAACCTTAATTGCTACTGCTGCAAAAGAATTTGCAGAGCAATACATCAGGCCACACATTATGGAGTGGGATGAATCTCAGTTTTTCCCCGCAGATGTACTTCATAAAGCTGGTGAAATGGGTTTTATGGGTGTTTTTATTCCAGAAAAATACGGAGGTTCTGGGTTTGGATACCATGAATATATCGCCATTATTGAAGAAATATCCAAAGTAGATCCTTCAATTGGATTGTCTATAGCAGCACACAACTCATTGTGTACAGGGCATATTTACTATTTTGGCAATGAGGCTCAGAAACAAAAGTGGCTGCCGAAGCTAGCATCTGGAGAATGGATTGGTGCTTGGGGTTTAACAGAACACAATACAGGTAGTGATGCCGGTGGTATGAATACAACCGCAGTTAAAGACGGAGATCATTATATTTTAAATGGTTCTAAGAATTTCATCACACATGGTCGTAGTGGACATATTGCTGTTGTGATTGCACGAACTGGTGAAAAAGGCGACTCTCATGGCATGTCGGCATTTGTTGTTGAAAAAGGAACGTCTGGATTTAGCTCAGGAAAAAAAGAAGATAAACTTGGAATGCGTGCCAGTGAAACGGCAGAGCTCGTATTTGATAATTGTCGAATTCATAAAGATAATTTACTAGGAGAAGAAGGCGAAGGATTTATTCAGTCGCTAAAGATCTTGGATGGTGGACGTATTTCTATAGGTGCTCTTTCATTAGGAATTTCTAAAGGTGCGTATGAAGCTGCCTTAAAATACGCCAAAGAACGTGTTCAGTTTGGGAAGCCTATTTCAAGTTTTCAAGGAATTTCGTTCAAATTATCGGATATGGCTACAGAAATTGAAGCTGCTGAGTTGTTGATACATAAATCTGCTTTTTTGAAAAACAATGGGGAAAAAGTCACAACCCTTGGCGCTATGGCAAAAATGTATGCTAGTGAATCTTGTGTCAAAATAGCAAATGATGCTGTTCAAATTCATGGCGGATATGGATATACCAAAGATTACCCCGTAGAGAAATTTTACAGAGATTCCAAGTTATGTACAATCGGCGAAGGCACTACCGAAATCCAAAAACTGGTCATCTCACGAAATATTTTAAAATAACTATTGCATAACAATAATTAAGTTTATATTTGCACACGAAATCTAAAAGAGGGGAGGTTAAAAGACTATGTTAATAATACCAATAAAAGAAGGAGAAAATATAGACAGAGCGCTGAAACGTTTCAAACGTAAGTTTGATAAAACGGGAACAAAGCGATCTTTACAAACGCGTAAGCAGTTTATAAAGCCCTCTGTGAAACGTAGAGCGCAAATTCAAAAAGCACAATACATTCAAGGCTTAAGAGACGCAGAGAACTTATAGTTTTCTACATCAATACATAACAAAAGCACCATATTATATGGTGCTTTTGTTGTTTATAACAGTTTAGGGTGTAGTAAGTTATATGTTAAAAAACTTGGTCAAGTCAATTTTTTTATTAATTTTGAAGCTAACCCTAAATTATATTATTATGAACACAAAATCTTTTTTAGTATCAGGAATCGCAGGTAGCATTGTTTCTTTTCTTCTTGGATGGCTTTTTTACGGCATTCTTTTTTCGGACATTTATCCTCAAGAACAATGCATGCTATACATTTTGCTTGGCTGCGTCTTTTATGCTTTTACGTTTGCATTAATTTTCAACCGTTGGGCGCAAATTAGTACGTTTAGTACAGGACTCAAAGCAGGGTTTTTTATCGGCCTTCTATTGACCTTGAGTACAAACTTTTTTATGCAAGCTTCTTCGACTGCAGCTCTAAGCATTGATTTTATAATTCCAGTAGCTATTGATACAGCTTCCGCCGCTATAATGGGTGGTGTGATTGCGGCTGTTATAGGCAAACTCAAAGCATAAATTAGCCCCTAGGATTATGATA
>JAQXCA010000018.1 GCA_029252105.1 Flavobacteriaceae bacterium
GCTTGCATTAACGATTGAAACGTTCCGGTATCTAACCAAGCGGTTCCTCTATCTAAAATACTGACGCTGAGCTTACCTTGTTTGAGGTATTCCTTATTAACGTCTGTTATTTCTAATTCGCCCCTGTGACTGGGTTTAATGTTTTTAGCGATTTCTACAACCGTGTTATCATAAAAATAAATCCCAGGAACGGCATAATTCGATTTAGGATGTTCTGGTTTCTCTTCGATAGAAATCGCTTTGCCATCTTGGTCAAACTCAACAACACCATAACGTTCTGGATCATTAACTCGATACGCATAAATAATGCCGCCTTCTGGATTATTATTAGCCTGCAAAAGTTTCTCTAAACCTGTGCCATAAAAAATATTATCTCCTAAAATAAGAGCTACTTTATCATCTCCTATAAAATCTTCACCAATTAAAAACGCCTGTGCTAATCCATTCGGATGTTCTTGTACCGCATATTCAAATGTGCAACCGTACTTTTTACCATCTCCTAATAAGTCTTTAAATAAAGGTAAATCTTTTGGTGTTGAAATAATTAAAACCTCATTAATACCCGCATACATTAATGTAGACAGCGGATAATATATCATCGGCTTATCATAAATAGGCATCAATTGCTTACTTACAGACAGTGTTAAGGGATGTAATCGAGTTCCAGAGCCTCCAGCGAGAATAATTCCTTTCATCTTGCGTTAGTTGTATTGTTTATCATAATAGGACTGATAAGCCCCTGTTGTGACGTTCTTTAGCCAAACATCGTTTTCTAAATACCAATCAATGGTAATCGCTAAACCTTCTTCAAAAGTTACGGACGGCTCCCAACCTAATTCATTATTTATTTTTGAAGCATCAATTGCATAACGTAAATCATGTCCTGGACGGTCTTTAACAAACGTGATGAGTTGCTCTGAATCGCCTTTGGCGCGCCCAAGTTTCACATCCATTTGACGACATAACTCTTTTACTAAATCGATGTTTTTCCACTCATTAAAACCACCAATATTATAGGTTTCTTTGTTTTTTCCTTTGTGAAACACCAAATCAATAGCCTCTGCATGATCTTTTACATACAACCAATCCCTTGTATATTCTCCATTTCCATAAACTGGAAGTGGCGCTTTATTAATAATATTATTTATAAATAAGGGAATCAGTTTTTCTGGAAATTGATTCTGCCCATAATTATTCGAGCAGTTTGTGATTACATACGGCATATCATACGTTTCTCCATAAGACCTCACAATATGATCTGAACTTGCCTTAGAGGCTGAATAGGGTGAATTTGGATCGTATGGAGTCGTCTCTGTAAACAACCCTGTTTGTCCTAATGTTCCGTAGACCTCATCAGTACTTACGTGATAAAACAACTTGTTATCAAAGTTGTCTTTCCAAGTATTTTTAAAAGCATTCAAAAGAATCGTCGTGCCTATAACATTGGTTTTAATAAACGCTAAAGGGTCTTTTATAGATCTGTCCACATGAGATTCTGCCGCTAAATGAATGACGCTATCAAATTTGTGTTTTTCAAACAATTCATTTATAAAGCTCTCATCCGTTATATCCCCTTTTATAAACGTGTAGTTTGGCTTAGACTCAATGGCTTTTAGATTCTCTAAATTGCCTGCATATGTCAGGGCGTCTAAATTAAAAATATGATACTGTGGGTGTCTTTCTACAAATAGATTGATGACATGTGAGCCTATAAAGCCAGCGCCTCCTGTTATTAAAATTTTCATACACTCTTATTGTACGTTTCTAAAAATTTCAAAAACTCCAATCCTAATAAAATTATCAATGCTCCTAATAACACTATAACCCCGTAATATAACTTGACACTAAGTTTCTTTCCAAAGAGCGTCATTTTAGTACTTGCAAATCCTGAGTCCTGTTTGTTGGATATCATTTCAACGATATATTGCTTGTCTTGGATGTTTCTTTCAATTTGTACTAATTGATTTCTCAGTTCTAAATCACTTTGATATAAATCGAACTCTTTCGTTTTTTCAGTGTCATTAGACCCTTCAAAAGTAATGCCTATTTCTGAAGATTTATCAGACTTTGAACTCATTTCCAAGACGCGTTTGTACGTGTTTTGAAGAGAGTCAGACTTCACTAAAGCGAGTTCCAAAGCGTTTTTTCTTTGGTTAAGTTCTGCAATGTCTTTGCGCTGCTCGTTTACGAAAAACGGATTCGAGTTAATAGATTCTACAATGTTCTCAAAAACAGATTTGAAATTATTCCTCTGCGTAGATTCAATACTTATTTGTTGAAAGGTATGCGTATAGTCTTCGTTGTTTTCTAAAAAATCTTCATAGTCGATCTTTGTTGCCGCTAAAGAATCTAATCCTTTCATGTAGTTGTTAAACGCCAGAAGTTTTTGGTTCTCACTAACTACAGGTTTTACCTCAAACGATAAAATAGAATTCGCTTTTTCCTCGTTTAAGTTTAAAGCTTTTCCTAATATTTCATAATCGCTTTGCTTTAATAAATCGTTATAATACCCTACCGCGCTGTAAAGGTTTTCTCCAATTTGATAATTTTGCACTAGTGTTACAGAAGATTGGTATTTAGCTTGTGATGTTTTACTGCTTAAAATTCCGATTCCGATTCCGATAATTCCTGCTACTACAAGAATAATGATGTGTTTCTTGATGAAAAAAACAAACCATATAAATACGGAGAAAAGACCTTTAAAAATGCGGTAAATAAAATTAAAGAAACGATCAAAAGCGGCTCCGATAAGCTTAAAAAGCTGTCCTAAATCTACTTCCTCTGAGTTGTTGGGTGTGTTGGGATTAGTACTCATAATGTATTAGTTAAATATCTGTTGTAAAATTTGTTTCGTAATTAAATAGGTTGGCTTCACACCGCTAGACCCAAGACCTCCTGATGCCAGTGTACTGCCCGTTTCTAAAGGATTATCACTCGCATAATACGCATAGCGTACTTTAACGTTGGGGTTAATACTATGACGAACCTTAGACGCCGCTTGCACTGCCTTTTGATAATGAGCGCCTTCCATCTCCAATCCAATGACGTTCCATGTGGAATCATGGAAAAACTTTAATAAATCTTTATTCTGTAGCGATGTGCCCAATACAGTTACCATCGTGCCTTCAAAAACCTTCAAATCTTTGGTGTCAAAATCTTCAATGGTTAATTCGTTTTTAAATGGATAATTATCAGCAGTTCCTTCAAAAATATGAGCTGATGGAATCATAATATCGCCTTTGGAGCCTTCTAAAATCCCCGCCTTACCCATTATAGAAATAGAATCCACATTGAGATGGATGTTATTTTCAGTAGTTTTGAAGGGCTTTAATAATTCGTCAATCGTTTCATAAGCTTGTTCTCCAAAAGCGTAATCCATAACAATAATTACGGGCGCCTCTTTTGAAGCGTCAAGTTCATATGTCGTATTTGAAAAATCAATTTTAGCAGAATCAAAAATTTGAACATCTATATTCGTTCCTGAAGTATCTTCTAAGACTATCATACCTTCTTGCAACGCAACTTGTTTTGTTTTATTGCGAAACACTTTATTTTCTTCTTTACTCAACAGCTCATAAACCGTAAAAACATCATGCTTAGCACACAAATCTTTAAGGGCCTTAGGAGCGTGTAAGGTATTCATTACGCTGTGTAGGTTTGCAGAGATAATATGGATGGGGCGATTGATTAATTGGTGTTTTTGAAGCGTTTCTTTTATGGTATTTGCCCAAGCTTCGCCATGAATATGGTGTCCTAGACGTTCTCTTAGAACTGGGCTAAAGCTGATTGTTCGTTTAGAATTGTCCACTATTTCTTCGATGGCACGCTTACCTAACCAATAAATCAAATGTAAAAAGTGATCCGGCTGTTTTGGTGTTGAAAACTGGTCATAAACCTCTAAAATTTCTTCAAAAGTTCTCCCTAAAATATTTCCAGTATGTGTGATCGCTAACTCGCGTTCCTTTTGATTTAATTTTTTCTTAGATAGTACTGCCGCTTCTAGCTTTACCCAATCTCTTGTTGTTGACCCTTTGTCGTCAATAATTACACGTTTTGCAATCTTATGAGACTCGATAAATATAAACGTCAAATGTGTCAGAATATCATATATTTCAGAACGTCCACGAGTAATTTCGATATTCATTTGTTCAAAATCAATACGATAACAATTACGACGTCTTTTTGAGGGTACAATTGCTTCAAAATGTGAATTTCCAAACCCTTCAGCACTCGTTAAGTTTATCAATATACACTCTTCAATTCCTACTGGAAGACGGTCAACCACGTAGAGCAAACCTTCTAACTCTGTTTTGTCCCCAGCAATGGAACCATATATTTCGGGGCGTAATTGCAATAACGCTTGACGTAAAGTTTCTCCAGAAACACCCATTGGCTTGTAAAAACCTCGGTTAAATAAATGACGCATAGTTAAATACATCCGTTCAATGGCGTGCGAACTTTCTTGAGCTCGTGTACGAATTAAGTTTTTTGTGTGAGTTTGCTTCATAAGTATCGTGCAAAGATACGTTAATTACCCGAATTATTTTTGGTCAAGATGTCCGCAATTTTTCGATCATTAGATAGCCGAGGCGTTTTATTTTGCCCTCCTAATTTGCCAATCGTTTTCATATAGTCTTGAAAACCGCCTTTTTTTACCTGAGTAATTTTTAAAGGCTGTAACACTTTTCCTTGAATTAAATCCAAATAATAACTGTTTTGATGTTGAAGTTCTGCATCAATATGAGCGGCAAACACTTTAAAATCTTTTGGTGGATTTTCAAACTCTATAAACCATTCATGAAATGGCAACCCTTCTGCAGGAGCTATTTGAGGCGCTACTGTAAACTCGCTCACACTTACGTCTGTTGCTTTTAAAGCGCCCAATAGGGCTTGCTCCACTTCCTTCGCTATAACGTGTTCGCCAAAAGCAGAAATAAAGTGTTTAATACGCCCACTCACAATCACCCTAAAAGGCGCTAAAGATGTAAACTGAACTGTATCTCCTATGTTGTATCCCCACAGGCCTGCATTGGTTGAAATAATGATAACATAATTAACTCCAATTTTGACGTCTTTCAATGATAATCGTAGCGGTGTTGTTTCAAAAAAAGTATCGGCAACTATAAACTCATAAAACATTCCTGAGTCTAACTGAAGTAACATCCCTGGTTCGTTTTGCCGATCCTGAAATGCAAAAAACCCTTCGCTGGCAGGGTACAGCTCTACACTGTCAACCGTTCTTCCAATTAAGCGTTCAAACTTTGAGCGGTATGGCTCATAATTAACCCCTCCAAAAATAAATAGATTGAAATTTTTGAATATCTCCCCCACTTTTTGCCCTTTTTCTTCAATCAGCTTTTCAAAATACATTTGAACCCAAGACGGAATCCCTGCTATAACAGACATGTCCTCGTTTAGCGTCTCTTGAACAATCATGTTTACTTTAGTTTCCCAATCCTCAATACAGTTTGTTTCTAGTGAGGGCAGTCTATTTTTTTGAAGATATTTAGGCACATAGTGTGCTACAATTCCAGACAAGCGCCCAAGCTGTATCCCGTTTTTGGTTTCAAGGACGGGGCTTCCTTGTAAGAAAATCATTTTTCCAGATACAATTTTAGTGTTTCCTGTTTGATGGATATACATTAAGATTGCGTTTTTAGCAGCCTCAATATGCCCAGGCATACTTTCTTTAGTAATAGGAATATATTTAGCTCCCGAAGTCGTTCCAGAAGTTTTGGCGAAATACAACGGCTTCCCTTTCCATAGAATATTTTCTTGCCCTGCAACTACTTTTTCAACGTAAGGTTTCAATGCCTCATAATCTCGTACTGGAACACGGTCTACAAAATCTTGATGTGTATGTATATTTTTAAAATCATGATCAACCCCAAATTGAGTTGTAGCTGCCTGTGAAATTAAAGACTGAAATACCCGTTTCTGAGTATCAATAGGGTTAGAAGCCCATGTACTAATTTTTTTATAAACTCTAGCAGCATACAGTTTTGCAGCAAAGGCTTTTATTGATGGCATTTTGTTGGTTTTAAAAGTCAATAAAGGTGGTTGGGTTCAAAGGAATACCGTTATTCCACAATTCAAAATGTAAATGTGGTCCCGTACTCAATTCTCCTGAAGATCCAGAAATGGCAATCACTTCTCGTGATTTCACAAAATCGCCTTGCACTTTTGTGAGAGAGGAATTGTGCTTGTAAACAGAAATTAATTCTTCTCCATGATCGATGATGATAACATAACTTGCATCTGAAGTCCAAGATGCAAACAATACACGCCCGTCTGCAGTGGCCTTTACAGGTGTGTTTCTAGGAATAACAACATCTACAGCAAAATGTTTTTCATTAACGTCAAATCCAGAGCTTATAGGCCCATTAACAGGGGGGAAGAAGACAAAATCTGTAACGGTTGTCGCTGTGTCAAATAGATTATACTTGTCTTCATTACTTACTTTAGCCCTCAATATTGAATCTGCTTTTGAAGGATTTAAATTTAAGATGTCTGTATCGGCTTGAGCCGCTTTATAAATGGAATCTTTATTTATAACAACCGCACTAACTTCTCCTCGTAAAACTCTTTTAACAGAGCTAATATAGGTGTCATTAGTATTAATCACCTTTAGTAAAGAATCTGTTTTAAAATCCAACTCCAACGCTTGCTGTTGGAGCGCTGTGGAGGAATACCCCGGAATATATTCTCGTACTGGTGTAAACGCAATAAATACAGTAGTAATAGCTACAAGAAAAACAGCGATTATCGACCCTAAAACAAAAACATTTAGGCGCGTTAACTTGAAGGCTAAGCGTTCTTCAAAAGTATCTTCATTTAATACCACTAAGCGGTATTTATGAAGAAGTTTTTTTTTAAGTTTCTTTTTTCTGGCCATTATACTACAAAATTAATTAAAAATTAAGCGATTCTTGTGTTTATAACGGACTAAAGTTTGAAATAACTATTTATTTAATGGATAATTATTAACTTTGTAATCTAAATATATAACATCATGAACATATATATGTTACCCTTAGTTATTGGAGCGCCACAAATTATTTTAATTGTGGTAGTCGTTCTTTTGTTGTTTGGCGGCAAAAAAATTCCTGAACTTATGAAAGGTTTAGGCGGCGGAATTAAAGAATTCAAAAAAGCCAGTCAAGACGAAACAAAGGAGGGCGATAAAATTGAGGATAAAAAAGATTAAATAAATCCTAGCTTTGCCGGGTCTTATTGTTTAATCGATATCGATTGTATAATCGCTTCTACCTCGAAAATGTAGTCGCGTTTTCCAACGGAGGGCGCAAACACAAAACCTTCTGCAATCAAATACCGATTGTTTACCGTGTCTTCTAGCCAATAATTTATAAAAGGTCCGGACATAAAGGCGTCTTTTACTTGCCAAATACTTCGGGTTTCGAAACTATTTAACCCCCCCACTTTAGCATCCCCAAAAAATGGTGTGTATGCTTTTTCAGTTGTCATATAAGTCCCCTCAACAGGACCCGGGATGTATAGCTTTCCAATAGAATCACGTGTTCTTATCACGCGCTTCGCAAGCTCTTCCTTGGTTGTGTTTTCACCAAAAGGAAGCGTGTATACCATCAAATTCACTGTGCCTGTTTTTATATCTCTTCGTATCCATAAAAAATCCTCGGCTTGCTTGGCAATACGATAAATAGATGGAAACTGAATATTGATACCCAGCTTTTTGGAAATGTCGGAAGTATTAAATAATGATTTTTTGGTACGGCGTTGTTTTTCTTCTATCTCTTGTGCTTTAAAAACTTTACTAATCTTATCTTGATTTGTGACAAATTGATCGCTGATTTCCTGATTAGTCATTCCGCTTACCAAAACCATTCGTTGAGGAGAAGCGTAAGGGTTTTTATAAAATTTGGTAGAGGCAGTTTCTCCTTTAATCACTTTCAAAACAAGACGTGTGTTTTTCACAAACCCTGAGAATACTGAAGATGGAATTTGTCGTAATGTAAGCTGCGGCTCGTCTTGTGGCAATCCATATAAAGGCGCTCCAATCGTAGATCGTATGGTTTCGCCAACCGAAGAATCCCATAAGGAATTGTCAATTACAACAGATAAATCATTGATATTTCCTGAAGATTGTGGCTTATAAACCTTCTTAGGGTCTGAAGAGTCACAAGCCGATAGGAGTATGAGTAAACAAAGGGCTTTTAAACAAAGTTTCATCGTTTAGTGTTTTAATTAGAAATAATTAACATCATTCCGGGTTTCAAATGACTGTCCCAAATATCGTTCCAATCTTTTAAATTTTGAAGCGAAATACCTGTTAATTTATTTGAGATGCTCCATAGCGAGTCTCCGGGCTTTACTAAATAGGTGGATTTATTAGTCGTGTTTTTTGAACGTTTTGCAGACGGTCTTGGTTTGCTAGGGGTGTACGCGGTCGGGTTTCGAGAATAGATTGTGAGTCGTTGTCCTATTTTTAAGTCGTTTGTTCTGAGTCCATTCCATTGCTTAATTTGACTTACTCTAACTCGAAAATTTCGAGCGATCTTACCTAAGTAGTCTCCTGATTTAACGCTATACCTAATTTTAGAATCGATTTCGAAAAACTGTGGTAATGGTTTTTCACGTGCTTCAAACTCCGCTTTTGCGGTGGCATAAATTTGTGTTTCATTTTGAATAAAATCACCAACTTTAGCGAGTGGAAGCCTAAGGGCATACGATTTGTGAGTTAAAACAGGAATAATGTCTAACTTATAAGAAGGGTTAAGATATTGAAGAACTTCAATTTTAGTGTCTGTAAGCTCTGCAACCTGATCTAAGGCAATCATTTGCTTCACATGAACCGTATCGGTAGCAATCATTGCTGGTTGATTCTGTTCTACTTGGAATCCGTGAGCGTCGGCATACTCAAACAAATATAGCGTTGCTAAAAAAGCTGGAAGATAGCCTGCTGTTTCGCGTGGTAAAAACGGGCGTATATTCCAATAATTTTGATAACCTCCCGATCTTCTGATCGCTTTTGTCACATTTCCAGGACCCGAATTATAGGCTGCAAGCGCAAGATCCCAGTCGCCAAATATCTTGTACAACGCTGCTAAATATTCAGCGGCCGCATTAGTCGACCGTAAAGGATCACAGCGTTCATCAACATAACTACTTACTTCAAGGCCATATTGCTTGCCTGTAGCAAACATAAATTGCCATAGACCTGTTGCGCCCACACGTGATTTAGCGCGTGGCTTTAAAGCGGATTCAACAACTGCCAAATATTTAAGTTCTAACGGTAAGTTGTGTTTATCTAAAACCGCCTCAAACATTGGGAAATAATAGTGACTTCGGCTCAAAAGCGTTTCCGTCGATTGCTTTCTGTTTTTCAAATAGCCTTTAATTACACTTTCTAAGGAGGGGTTGTAACCGATATTAAAGGGCGTTTTGGCGTCAAGTAGAGCAAGTCGTTTTTTGAGGGTGTCTGTTGGTAATTCTGGATAATAAACTGCTTCGTATGTCTGGCTGGAAACAGCATTCGTTAGGGTATCATATAGCGTGTTGCTATACAATTCACTACGCCAACGTTCTTCAAGCTTTTCAACTTTGAGAATACGCAGCTGAACAGAATCAATTGCGGGCGGAGTTTCAACAGTCAAACTGTCAGCGTTTTGAGCTTGTAATAGCCCAAAATTTAATACCCCTAAAAATAAAAACAGTCTACATTTCATCTTACAAAATATCTATTCGTTGTGAACGCTACTTTAATCAAACGAACCCCTTATTCAGAAATTGCAGCAATACCAGGAAGGGTTTTTCCTTCTAAACTTTCAAGCATTGCGCCGCCTCCAGTACTGACATAGCTTACCTTATTTTCGAAACCAAACTGTTTTACAGCGGCTACAGAATCACCACCACCAACTAGAGAGAATGCGCCGTTTTTAGTTGCTTCTGCAATGGAATCACCTAATGCAATCGTTCCTGTAGAAAATGATTCCATCTCAAAAACTCCTAAAGGTCCATTCCATAAAATAGTTTTACATTGCTGTACAACCTCATGAAATAGCGCTTTCGATTTTGGACCACAATCTAAACCTTGCCAGTTTTCTGGAATCGCTCGCACATCAACAACTTGTGTGTTGGCGTCATTACTAAAGTCATCAGCAGCCAATACATCAACAGGGATGTGGACTTGGACGTTTTTGGCTTTTGCGCGTTCAAGAATTTGAAGGGCTAACTCCATTTTATCATCTTCACAAATAGAGTCTCCAACATGGCCGCCTTGTGCTTTTACAAACGTAAAAGTCATGCCTCCGCCAATAATTAAATGGTCTACTTTGTCTAAAATATTATCTATAATTGTAATTTTAGAAGATACTTTTGCACCACCTAAAATTGCCAAAACAGGCTTTTCCCCCGTTTTCATGACCTTATCAATGCTTTCAATTTCCTGAGCAAGTAAGCTTCCAAAAGATTTGTTTTCTGGAAAAAATTGCGCAATAATAGTGGTAGAGGCGTGGGCTCTATGCGCTGTTCCGAAAGCATCATTAATATAAAAGTCTCCTAATTTAGAAAGTGACTCTGCGAAATTAAGATCTCCTTTTGTTTCTTCAGAATGGTAACGCAAATTTTCTAATAAGAGAACTTCACCAGGCTTTAGATTTGCAGAAGCATTTTGAGCTTCTTCTCCAATACAGTTACTTGAAAAAATAACATTAACACCCAGAACTGTTTCAAGAGTACTTACAATATGACGTAATGAAAACGCTGGCTCTTGAGCTTTTGGTCGTCCCAAGTGAGACATCAAAATACAGCTTCCACCATCTTCCAAAACCTTTAGAATCGTTGGTTTTGCAGACACTATTCTTGTAGCATCCGCGACTTCAAATTGCTCATTTAGTGGCACATTAAAATCGACGCGTATTAATGCTTTAGTGTTTTTAAAATTTACGTTCTGTATTGTTTTCATTTCTTCAAAAATATGGATTAATTTATAAGGACTCAAAGGTAAGTATTTCTTTTAGCCTATGAAATGTACGTTTAAGAAAGTTATAGAAAAGCCGTGAAAAAAATTATATTCTTAATTTGTAATCTTTAAGATTGAGAGTGTCTAAATTTCAGTATAAGATTCAATTAAATCTGCTATCTTTGTTTTATGACTTTTGAGACTATTATAGGCCAATCTTTTTTAACAACACACTTGAAGCAAGGGATTGATTCTGGTCGTATTCCACATGCACAGCTTTATGTTGGTAAACAAGGGGTCGGTGCACTTCCAATGGCCATTGCCTATGCCGATTATTTAATGACGCATCAAGAAAGTGGGGTGGGCAATATGAATCCACTAACTCATCCCAATATTCATTTTGTATACCCTGTGACTACAAGCGACAAAGTCAAGTCTAAACCAATCTCAACGAATTATCTTTCCGAATGGCGTTCTTTTATTGAAACGAACCCTTATGGATCTATTAATGATTGGTATGATGTCGTTGGAGTAGGAAATAAGCAAGGCGCTATTGGGGTCGAAGAAGCGAATGATATTGTTTCCAAAATGTCCTTGAAAGCTTTTAATGGCGGCTATAAAGTAATGATTGTTTGGATGGCAGAAAAAATGAATACAGGGTGTGCGAATAAGCTCCTTAAATTAATTGAGGAACCTGCGGACAAAACAATTATCATTCTAGTAACGGAAGACGAAGAACAACTTATCAACACAATACGATCGCGCTGTCAAACAGTACATTTGAATTTGCTTTCTGAGGATACTATCAAGGAAACACTAATCTCTACGCACAATACAGAAGCTGGATTAGCGCAAAACATTGCCCACCAATCAGAGGGAAGCTACCGACGCGCACTCGATTTACTGCGTCAGGAGCCTGAAGATCTTCAGTTTGAGGCGTGGTTTATAGCGTGGGTTCGAACAGCGTTTCAAGCCAAAACCAACAAACAATCTATTAATAATTTAATGGCTTGGAGTGACGAAATCTCTAAAGCTGGGCGTGAGATCCAAAAGCAATTCTTGGATTACAGCTTGCGCTTTTTTAGACAAGCACTACTGTATAATTATGGGGCTAAAAGCTTGGTTTTTATGGTTTTAAGTGACAAGTCGTTTAAGTTTGAAAATTTTGCGCCATTTATAGATGCTTCGAATATTGCTGAGATATCTAAAGAAATTGAATTGGCAAACTACCACATCGAACGCAATGCTAATGCGAAGATTGTTTTGACTGATTTATCAATCAAATTAACGCGGTTATTACATTTGAAAAAAGCTTAGTTTTTAACGTAACCGTCGTTGAGAGCTTTTAAAATCTCTTGTGTTAAATCTGAGGACTCTTCACCATACAGAACACTTCCTGCTTCATTACTCCCTAAAATGTAGTTATAGTTATTTGATTTTCCGTAAGCTCTAACAAAGTTTTTGACCGTTTTAATTAGAGAGTCATTAAGTGTTTGGCTTTCTTGTGCAATTTGTTGTTGTTCAAACTGAACACGTTGAGACAATACTTGTTCTTTTTGCTGAAGCTCTTGTGATAATTTCTGGACATCTGCTTGTGACATTTTTCGTGCTCGTAACTCCGCTTCTTTTATTTCTAATTCAAAGGCTGAGCGCAAACTATCGGTGCGAGATTTGAAAGCATCAATTTTTATTTGAAGGTTTGCTTCAATATCAACACGTTCTTGGTATTCATTAATAAGAACCCCATTATCCACAAAACCAATTTTTTGCTGTTGGCAAGCGGTGAAACTTAGTATCGTTAAAAATGCAATCGCTAATTTTTTCATGTCGGAGTAATTTGTTTGTGAATACAAAAGTAAATAAAGTAATCATAATATTGTAAAAATAATTGCTGGAGTTGCATTATAAGCAAAACTTATCGGCCTGTTAGGTTGTGATTGTAAAAAACTATTTAATTTGACCCACACAAACCGCGCTTAATTTAAACACTATAAAAACTTAAGGTCTATATAAGGAGCCAGTCGAAAAAGACGCCTAAACAAGCTTAAAATACTAATTAGTATTTTTTAAAACATATATAAGCGAGGAATATTCGCCAGAAGTTGCTGCTTTAAGATTCGACAACAATCCAATCCAAAAACTGCCTAAAACACGATGGGACCCTGTTTTTAGCTTATTTGAAAGCAAACTCACATAATAGGCGTCCAATGGCAAAGGGTGTGTGGACTCTAATCGCATTTGAACAGTTGAAAACAACTTAGGAATCGAACGCTGTGAAAAATGCCAAAGGTGTCTTGGTGCATCATACGCCGCCCAATGCTCTTTAAAATAAAAGGCATCAAAACTTTTAAAATTTGGGACAGCCACAACAATGCGGCCGTTTGGTTTTAGTAGTTTGTGAAATAATTTAATATCATCTTCTAAATTAGGAAGATGCTCAAGCACATGCCAAAGCGTAATCACATCAAAAGATTTTGACTGAAGTTGACGTAAGGTTTCTGTATCAAAAACAGAATTCTCTGCTTTGATGTTTGCTAGATTCCTGGCAGATGCGTTGGGCTCAACTCCTGTAACGATCCAACCATTATTTTTAGCAGCTCTTAAAAAATACCCGGTACCTGCTCCAACATCCAATAAGGCTGCATGCTTGGATTGAAATGGTTTTAAAAGGCGCAGCTTTCGTCGAGTGGAAACATGCCTAGCTGCGTGGTATAAGAAATCGAAAAGGGAGCGTCGTTGGTTGGTATGAGAAATATAATTTGTAGTAGGGTAGTAGCTTGAAAGTTCAGTGTCTGAAGGCTTAGGATGTGTATACAACAACTCCCTGGACGCATCATAAATGAGCTCAAAAGAATCCCCGCTAACGGAATGGTCTTTAACTTTTATGCTGGGATTGTGTGTCTTCATATCGTGTTCCACGTGGAACAATTACAATTAATTATCGCCCCATATAGACTAAAAGTACAGAAATGTCATTTGGAGATACACCGCTAATACGCGACGCTTGAGCAACTGTTGTAGGTTGAACTTTTTTTAATTTTTCTCTAGCCTCATAGCTCATAGACTTGATTTGCGAAAAGTCAAAATTTGATGGGATTTTTACATACTCTAAACGCGTTAGTTTATCTGCATTATTTTTTTCCTTAGTTATGTATCCCGAATATTTCACCTGAATCTCTGCTTGTTCAATAACCTCGCTATCTAAATTATTGGATGTAATATACTTCTCTACAGCTTCAAATTTGCGAACATCTTCAATACCAATATTGGGTCTCGAAAAGATTTTAAACATTTTATCTGACTGACGAATAGGGGCAGATTTTTTACTTTCCAACACTGGATTCGCCTCTTCTGGCTTTACGCTTTGAGTTCTAAAAAACCCTACAAACGCTTCGGCTTTAGACAACTTTTCTTCCATGCGTTTTAGTCGTTTTTCACTCGCAATACCTAATTCATAGCCTTTTGGCGTCAATCGAATGTCGGCATTATCTTGACGTAATAAGGTGCGGTACTCAGCCCGAGACGTAAACATACGGTAAGGCTCTTCAGTTCCTTTTGTTATGAGGTCATCAATTAATACTCCGATGTATGCCTCGTTTCTTTTAAGAATAAATGACTCCTTTTCTTGGACTTTTAAACTCGCGTTGATTCCTGCCATTAACCCTTGAGAAGCGGCTTCTTCGTAGCCTGTTGTCCCATTAATTTGTCCCGCAAAAAACAAGCCTTTTATTAGCTTCGTTTCTAAAGAATGTGTCAATTGCGTAGGAGGGAAGTAGTCATATTCAATGGCATATCCTGGTCTAAAAAACTTGACATTTTCAAATCCTTTTACAGCGCTTAGTGCTTTGAATTGGACGTCTTCTGGTAATGATGTTGAAAACCCATTAATATAATACTCTACAGTATTCCACCCTTCGGGTTCAACAAAGATTTGGTGACGATCTTTGTCTGCAAAGCGATTAATTTTATCTTCTATAGAAGGGCAGTATCGAGGCCCTAAACTCTGGATTCGTCCATTAAACATGGGGGAGCGATCAAAGCCTTCCCTCAACAAGTTATGGACCTCCAAACTTGTGTAAGACATATGGCAAGAGCGTTGGTTTGACAACGGTTTTGTGGCGTCTGAATATGAAAATTTTTCTGGAGAAACATCGCCTGGCTGTTCAATCATTTTAGAAAAATCTAGAGAACGTCCGTCCACTCTTGGAGGTGTACCTGTTTTCATTCGGCCCGACTCGAACCCTAAATCGACTAGTTGTTCTGTAATTCCAGTTGCTGCTTTTTCTCCAGCGCGTCCTCCTCCAAAATTCTTATTACCAATATGGATTAAACCATTAAGAAATGTGCCATTAGTTAACACCACCGATTTAGCTCTGATTTCTAACCCTAAAGATGTTTTCACACCCTTGACCACATCACCTTCAATAACAAGACCCGTAACCATTTCTTGATAAAAATCTAAATTATCAGTCTGCTCAAGCAGTGTTCTCCAGTCTTCAGCAAAACGCATTCGATCACTCTGTACGCGTGGACTCCACATCGCTGGACCTTTGGACTTGTTAAGCATTTTAAACTGAATGGCAGAAGTGTCGCTTACAATACCACTATACCCTCCAAGAGCGTCAATTTCACGTACAATCTGTCCCTTAGCAATTCCTCCCATAGCAGGATTGCAAGACATTTGTGCTATGTTTTGTAGATTCATTGTGACAAGCAGCGTATGGCTTCCCATATTAGCTGCGGCTGCGGCTGCCTCGCTTCCTGCGTGACCACCACCAACTACAATAACGTCATAAATTTTATCAAACATGGTTTACTGTATTAATGTTCCACGTGGAACAAATCGTTTGCAGCTGCAAATATAGGGCTTTAGAAAATTAATAGCCCTGTTGTTGAAGATAGAACTCTTCCTTGGAACGCATCGTTGCTGTTTGGCTAGTAGATTTATCTTTGTATCCACAGTAATGCAAAACGCCATGTGCCATAACCCTTGAAAGCTCAGCTTCGAAAGTTTGATTGAAGTCGCCGGCGTTTTCACGCACACGTTCAATAGAAATAAAAATTTCACCGTGAATCTCTTTGCCTACAGAGTAGTCAAAACTAATAACATCAGTCAGCGTATCATGGTCGAGAAACTCAACATTAAGTTTGTGTAGAAACTCATCATCACAAAACACAATTGAGACCTCGCCTTCATTGTAAGATTCTTGTGTGATAATTGAACTCAACCAATCAGCAGTCTGTTTAGGTGCTGTAATTTGAAATGGTATTTCTGAATGGAAACTAATCATTATTATTCTTAAAATAGTCCTGTACCTTCAACTTGTACTTCTGACGCAAAGGTAAGCTTTGTCGGTTTAATATCTCTGTGGTATTAAAGTATTGTTTGATGGTTTCTAGACTCGGGACTGGAACCTGAAAACGCCCTGAGTTATTAGTGTTGGAAACACGCTTAGTGTCCTCGCCTTGTTGCTGAACTGCCTTCTCTAGTTTTAATAACTGGTGTTTTAAGGCTGTCATATCATCGAGTGATTTGCTTGTAAGTCCTTGATTGATAAGGTTTTGTTCTATTTTTTCCATGGCATCAAGAAGCGAATTCCCGTTACCTCTTAAGCCGTTTTTATCTAATAAATCTTGGAGTGCATTACGCAAGCTTTGTTGTTTTTTGAAAATCTCAAACAACTCTCCTGTGTCCACTTCGGAATCGCCCTCTTGTACGCTTTGTCCGTTTTGACCGCCGTTTACACCGTCTTTTCCCTGCTTGCCGTTCTTACCACTTTGTCCCTCCTTTGAGCTAAGACTCCCTTCCTTACCTTCATCAGAGCTCTGTTGAGAACCGTCCTTCCCTTTCTCTGAGCCCTCTTGTTCACCGTTTGGCTGTCCTGAAGATTTACCGAGCTCTTTTTCCATCTGTTTATTCAATTCCTCTTGACTCATTATAATGTCTGGAAGCTGCATTTCGCCTTCGCCTTGACCTGGCGATATTTGCATTTGCATTTCCATATTATCCAACGTATTGCTTAACTTATCGGCTAAGGAATTTGTCGCCGAAACAACAAATTGTTGAGCACCTATCGCCTTGCGAAAACTGTTCTCAGAAAGTAACTCAAGGCTTTTATCAATATTAAAATAAACTTCTGTAATTTCTTTATTTATAGGTTCTGAAATCTTTGGTTGCCTGAGCGACAAAGAAAACAGGCTGTCGTCAATGTGTTCAAAGTGTTCACGCAAATCATTTTGCTTTACAAGACGTTTCGCATAATCGGTGTTGGTATTAGAAGTGGACTGAAACCGCTTCATGAGGGCTTCTTGATCAAATGAAAACAACAGTAAATTATCTAGAATTTTACGCAACATATCAATGTCTTCGCTCATTTGCTCACCGCTTCCGCTACTCATTTGTTGAGCCATTTGCTGACTCATTTGTTGCATTTTTTGTGCCGCCTTTTGTTGGCTTTTTTGTGCCTTTTTGGAACGCTTGCTTTGTTCTTGAGTGTCTGAAGACCCCTCTTTTTTACCTAAGTCCTCGCTTGCTTGTTTCTGGTCATTTTTAATCGATTCTTCTAGGCTTGGGTCGTCAGGTAATGCTAAAGGTTTTGAAAGGCTCTCGTTATCTTTTCTTAAAGCATCTAGATCTTTTTGAAGATCCTCAAATTCAGTGTTCAGCTTGTCTTGCGCTTCCTTGGTGTTATTTTCTTCTGAAGCCTTAGATAATTCTGTTTGTTCTTCAGAGAGTACGTCTAGGGTGGTTTTAATTTGTTCTGCTTTTTTAGTGACATAAAAACGCTTAGTGAGTTCCAATAATTGTTCTAAACTGCGTTGTTTGTTTTTGTTTTGCTTCGCCATGTCATCCAATTTCTCGGCTAGGGCTTCTTTATTAATTTTATCCGTAACTTTCTTCAGCTCTTCCAGTAACTTTTCATCTTTTTTGAGAGCCTCCTGCTGTGCTTCAAGGCGGTTTTCTAAGGCATCTTTAAAAGGATCCTCAGCATTAGATTTCTCAAACTGGTTTAAATTTTCCTGCATTTTCTTGTTGAAATTTTTCAACATCTTGTCCTGTGCTTGTTGACGCTCTAAAAATGACTTTAACTTTTGTTGATCACTAAAATTAAGCTGTTCCTTTTCTTTTTGATTTTTGGAGAGGGTTTCCAAGTTTTTATCTTGTTCGGATAACGCATTTAATGCCTTTTGAAATTCCTTAGTTAATTCGTTTTGTTCTTTAAGCTGAAGGTCTTGAATTGTGTTTTCGCTTTTGGAATTATAATTAAATACACGGCTTCGTGTTGTTTTAGTGTTGTGAAAAGGGTCGTTGTCTGCAACTTCAAAATAGAGTGCATAGGCAGTGTCGTCAATGAGCTCTAAGTTGGAAGGGAAAGCATGAGTAAACTCTTGAAAGGTTGTAGCGTTGGATGGTAAAACGAGTTCAGAACGATTAGCCATATCGTCGACAGGGTAATAGAAAAGTTTTAAGTTACTGATGCCATAATCATCAGAGATTTGGCCATAAAAATACAACGATTCCTGAAGGGTTGAGTCTTGTTTCATTTCAACCTTGATCGCTGGCGATTGGTCCTTAACCGATTTTATAGAAAACGTAAGACGTTCATAATTTTTAAGCTGAGTATTACTCGTTTGTATGGTATAATTTAAAGATTCAAAAACACGTTTGCTGTAGTAAAAATTGTGGGTGTTTTGATTAAAAAAAGCTATGGTATCTTTATAAGCAAACGCCACTGTATCGGTTGATTTGGTTCGTAAATCCCACCTCAGTATAGTGCCTTCAGGAATTGTGGCATTGCCGTTGTTTGTAATGTTCTCATCGCTTTTGCCTGTATAGGCTGGATAATCTAGATACATGTCAAAACTCAACAATACAGGAATAGGCGACACCTCTAAGCGGTAGCGTTTAGACTCCAATTCATTGGCTGTTAAGCTGAAATTAAGAGCAAATTTTGGTTGAGTAAAGGTATATTCAAAAACCCCTAGTTGGGTTTGACTAAGAATATAAGCTTCTTCATTATAAACAATTTGAACATCTTCTGGCACCACAGACCCAACGGTTTTGACGACTACCGTAAAAGGAGTGTTTTCAATAGCTTCAAGACTCGTGTTCATTACAAAAAACTCAAACGGAGCAGGTGGAGCGTAGGCTGTTTTGTAATTCACAACACGGTCTAGACTATCGGTGAATACAGCTTGTTTACCAAACAAGATACACACAAAAATAATAAGAAGTGGCGCTGCTGCATACCGCAAATATTTAAGATTATCAGAGAAATTGACCGCACTTTTAAAAGGGATTATGCTTAAGTTTTTCGATTTTTGTTCGATGCTAGCTAATAGAAATTCCGTTTGTTCCGATTGTTGATTGAGCTGAAGAACGTTTAAAAGTTTGTCTTTCACTTCTGGAAAATGATCGCCCACAATTTTTGATGCGGCTTCAAGGTTAATGCCGTTTTGGAGTTTAAAGTATTTGGCTAACGGAATTAATATAAACCCATAAAACAAAAGTGCTTCAACACCAATACCACCAGCAAACAAAAGCCGTCGACCAAAAGAATTCAACCAAAAAAAATGCTCTATACTCAGTATTAGAAAAACATATAGCAATCCTATGGCGAAAAACAACAACGCACCTTTTAAAAGCGCACTGATATAATAGCGCCTAATAAAGTGTTCGAGTTTTTGCTCTATAAGATAAAAGCTGTCCAAGTGTGATTCGTTTTGAGGTACTAAAATTACAATAATAATCCATAATGCGTGTGCGTTAATATTGATTTGTGAAAAATTATTAGTGTGCGAAAACGAAAGGGGTAAGCGTTCTGATTGTTGCCTTGATAATAAAACGCTACCGTAGAAATCCATTTGTATGGCTGGTGTACAAAAACTAGTGTTTACATAAAAGATGGGTTGTAAACAAAAAGAATAGGTAGCACCTGTTTATTTCACAACGCAGAAGATTACGTTATAGCTGTGTGGCTGATTGTCCAAGTCTAAAAGGAACTATTGATGATCTGATCATTTTTAGAATGGATAAAAGTAAATTTTTAATTATCAAACAAAAGGATTTATACAGCAGAAGAGGGCTTTTATGCAATGGTTTTGGCTGTGACTGGTATTTTAAAAATAATGCTGTTTTCTTTACATCAAAACGGAAAGAATCACAAAACATTTAGTAAATTAGAGGCATAAACGCGAAGCTAACTAAACACAAACGCTACTTTATAAACCAAAAAGCTGAATGGAGTTAGACATTTATCAAATTGATGCCTTTGCAGAAAGTGTATTTGGAGGCAACCCAGCTGCGGTCTGCCCTTTAGACGAATGGATGGATGCGGCGATTATGCAAAAGATTGCTGAAGAAAACAATTTATCAGAAACAGCATTCTTTGTTGGAAAAGAAGGTAGCTATGAAATTCGATGGTTTATGCCTCATGGCGAAATTGATCTTTGTGGACACGCTACTTTAGCTTCTGCTTATGTTATTTTCAATTACTTGGAACCTCATTTGGAACTTATACGTTTTGACTCTAAAAGTGGTGTTTTGAAAGCTCAAAAAACTAAAGAAGATACCATTGTTCTAGATTTTCCCTCGCGACCTCCAAAAAAAATAGACCTCCCAAAAGCGGTGTTTTCTGCGTTTAATTATAAACCCATAGATGCTGCGGCTAGTAGAGACTTGATCTTACGTTTTGATTCTGAAGAGGAAATTAGGACTCTTAAATGTGATGTACGTACTCTAAAAGAATTACCCTATTTATGTGTTATTGCGACCGCAAAAGGCCGTGAGGCCGATTTTGTGTCTAGAGTGTTTGATGCAAATGCATCAATACCCGAAGACCCTGTTACGGGTTCTGCACACGCGTCTTTAATTCCATATTGGCAGAAAAGATTGAATAAAACGGATTTTTATGCCAAACAATTATCGCAAAGACAGGGCGATTTAATTTGTAGCATTGACAATGACAGAGTATACATCGCGGGGAAAGCCGTTTTATACCTTAAAGGAACTATTTATATCTCTTAATACTAGTAAAATAATTAATTGCTATAAACACGCTGCTAACTTTTTAAAAAACTATTACCACTAATACTATCGTAGAAAGTCATGAGGAAAATACTGAAATACCTGAAAAAATTACGTTTGCAAAAAAAAGTATACTTAAAGGAATACATCCCAATAAAAAAGACAGCTCCAGAAAAAACAATCCCCGTTGTTACGGCATGGAAAGGTCTAGAACTGATTATTGAAGATATATTAAATCAGTTTAATATTGAACGAGGGAGTTGTATTGAGTTTGGTGTAGAGTTTGGGTTTTCGTCAGTGGTGTTCTCAAATTACTTTAAAACGGTTAAGGGAGTTGACATATTTATTGGTGATGAGCATACCACACATAAAGGCGACCATTATGAGCAAACGAGAAACTCTTTAGTTGACTTCAAAAACATTGAATTATTTAAATCTGACTATAGAGATTGGATAAAAAAAGACACAAATCAATATGACTTTGCCCATGTTGATATTGTTCATAACTACAAGGAAACATACGAATGTGGTCTTTGGGCGGTACAACACAGTAAATGCTGTATTTTCCATGACACAGATAGTTTTATAGAAGTAAGGCGTGCGGTGTATGATATCGCAAAAAAAACAGGAAAGCGCGTGTATAATTACCCTCATCATCATGGGTTGGGAATTATTGTTTAAAACGCACAATTCGGATCGTTTGGCCTAATCCGGTATTTTGTTTTTTAACGCCCTAGGCTACAACACGAATCCCTTCGTATGGTTAGTGCAAAAAAAATAGTGTCACTGTAAAAGAGCGTTGTAAGTAAAAGCGTGAACAGCGATTATAAATTATAGAATCCTGTATGTGTAAAATTAAAAAGGATGATGTATCGGCCTAGAAGAATTTAGAATAACCTCTAAAACAGAAAAATGAAAGTTACTGCAGAAAAGAATGAAAAAGTCGCTAAGCTGTACTTTGCGTCCATTTATCCGCTTTACTTGAATAGGCTGGAGAAGAATGGCAGAACAAAAGAAGAGCTCAACCAAGTCATAGAATGGTTTACTGGTTTTGATAAAGATGATTTACAAGCGCTGATTAAAGAGAACGTAACTTTTGGAGCGTTTTTTCAAAAGGCTACAATACATCCTAACGCACATATGATTAAAGGCGTTGTTTGTGGGTATCGAATTGAAGACATCGAAGATGAATTTGAACTGTATAAACAATGTAGACGTATGGAAAAACTCATTGATGAATTGGCAAGGGGGCGAAAAATGGAGAAAATTTTACGAAAAGAAAAACGTTGAAGCTTTAAAGAATCTCGAATCTTAACAAAACACCCACAAGGAAAAGCTGGGGTAAATATCCTCAAGGAAAAATATGACTTCATAAAGACCTTTATTCTAAAAACCGTCACAGATCATAACGAAATAACCTTTGTTAAATTATCAGATTTGGCGGTAGAAGCATTGAGCCCTACGTTTGACGGAAAAGTAGTCTGGTACATTGTAACGGTGAAACTGGATTTGGAGGCACGCGCTATTATTGAACGTATCCCAAAAACAAATCCACACAAACTGAGATTGAAAAAACAATCATATAAATGAGGAGTGTGTTCAGTTAAAAAACAAAATAAACTCTCAGTCCTTATCAATCCCTTCTAACTTTCATAAAAACCCCGCCTATTTCTTTGGGGAATGCGCCCAGCAATTCTATCTTTGTAGCACTAATACAAGACCATGAACACTCCTATTCGCGTACGATTTGCACCTAGCCCTACAGGGCCACTCCATATTGGAGGTGTGCGAACCGCTCTTTTTAATTATCTATTTGCAAAAAAACGCGGCGGCACCTTTGTGCTTCGTATAGAAGATACCGACCAAAAACGCTATGTTGATGGTGCTGAAGATTATATCGTAAATGCACTAGATTGGTGTAATATTCCGTTTGATGAAGGTCCTGGAAAAGATGGTGGTTTTGGCCCATACAGACAAAGTGAGCGTAAGCATTTATACAAACAGTATGTCGATTTACTAATTAAAAATAACAAGGCATATTATGCGTTTGATACAGCGGAAGCGCTAGACGAAGAGCGTAAAAACCACGAAACAAAAGGTAAAACTTTTATCTATAATTGGCACAACCGAACACGAGGTCGATTGATTAATTCCTTGGTGTTATCCAAAGAAGAGGTGGCTAAAAAAATTGCAAATGGCGACGACTATGTCGTGCGTTTTTTGGCGCCTCAGGACGAAATTCTTGAACTTACGGACCGTGTTAGAGGCCAAATAAAAATTGACACAAACACTCTAGATGATAAAGTGTTGTTTAAGTCGGATGGAATGCCCACTTATCACCTCGCTAATGTGGTCGACGATTATTTAATGAAAATCACACACGTCATACGTGGTGAAGAATGGTTGCCATCGCTAGCTTTACACCAACTGCTCTATGCGGCATTTGGTTGGGAAGCGCCTGAATTTGCACACTTACCATTGATACTAAAACCCACAGGAAAAGGAAAATTAAGCAAACGGGATGGTGATAAACTAGGGTTTCCAGTGTTTCCGCTAAATTGGGAAGACCCCTCTACAAATAGCACTTCAAAAGGCTACAAAGAAAGCGGTTACTTTGCAGGAGCGGTCATCAATTTCTTAGCATTCTTGGGGTGGAACCCTGGCACAGAACAGGAACTTTTTGACTTGAATGAACTTGTAGAAGCGTTTAACTTAAAAAATGTAAACAAAGCCGGAGCTCGCTTTGATCCAGATAAAACAAAATGGTTCAACCATCAGTACATGCAGAAAGCAGAAAATGACGATCTGACATCAGCATTTATAAAGGTAACTCCAGAGCTTGCGCCTATAGACACCGGTTTTGTAAAGCTTGTGGTTAACCTCATCAAAGAACGCGCAACCTTTCCTTCAGAGTTTTGGGGATTAAGCCACTACTTTTTCAAAGCGCCTGAAAACTTTGCAGAAGCAGCACTTAAAAAAGCGTGGAAAGAGCACTCTAAAGACCTTATGCTACAATTGATTACGGTTCTTGAAACAGCCGATGACAGTAGTGTTGAGGCGCTTCAAGACACTGTGAAAGGATGGATCACCCGAAACGAAATCGGCTTTGGAAAAATCATGATGCCACTTAGGGTGGCGCTTGTGGGTGCGCTTGAAGGAGTTGATGTTTTTGATATTATGTACTTAATTGGATCGTCCGAAACCATCAAACGGATCCAAACCCTTATTGACCGTCATTAATAAATCTAATGTTGTGTAAGAAATTTGATTACTTTTGCCTTCGCATACAACGCATCTTGAACTAGAGTAAATGAAGCATATTAGAAACTTTTGTATCATCGCCCATATTGACCACGGTAAAAGCACCTTGGCAGACCGTCTATTGGATTTTACTGGCGCCGTAACCGAGCGTGAAAAGCAAAGCCAATTACTAGACAGTATGGATTTAGAGCGGGAGCGTGGTATTACCATCAAGTCGCATGCGATTCAAATGGAGTATAACTATAAAGGTCAAGACTATATTTTAAATTTAATTGACACGCCTGGTCATGTCGATTTTAGCTATGAAGTCTCTCGATCAATCGCAGCCTGCGAAGGCGCGCTTTTAATTGTCGATGCCGCTCAAAGTATTCAAGCGCAAACCATTTCAAACTTATACTTAGCACTAGAAAATGATTTAGAAATTATTCCTGTTTTAAATAAGGTTGATTTACCAAGTGCAAACCCCGAAGAAGTAACCGATGATATTGTAGAGCTGCTAGGGTGTGATGCCTCAGAAGTGATTCCTGCAAGTGCAAAAACAGGGATTGGGATTGAAGCGATTCTGACTGCTATTATAGAAGCTATTCCACCGCCAAAAGGCGATCCAGAAGCACCACTACAAGCGCTTGTTTTTGATTCTGTTTACAACTCTTTCAGAGGGGTTGAAACGTATTTTAAAATTGTAAATGGTAGTATTAAAAAAAACCAACAGGTAAAATTTATAGCAACTGGAAAAGTATATGGTGCAGATGAGGTCGGAACTTTAAACCTCACCCAAACGCCAAAAAAAGAAATTAAAACTGGTGATGTTGGATACCTTATTACGGGGATAAAAGATGCGCGTGAAGTAAAGGTTGGAGATACCATTACAGATGCAAAATTCCCAACAACCGAAGCCGTAGAGGGGTTTGAGGATGTTAAACCCATGGTTTTTGCAGGACTTTATCCCGTGGATACCGAAGAATACGAGGAGCTTCGTGCGTCTATGGAAAAGCTACAATTAAATGATGCGTCCTTGGTGTTTCAGGCAGAAAGTTCTGCGGCATTAGGGTTTGGTTTTCGATGTGGCTTTTTAGGAATGTTGCATTTAGAGATTATACAAGAACGTTTAGAGCGTGAATTTAATATGACGGTAATTACAACCGTTCCTAACGTATCTTACCATGCTTACACGCGTAAGAATCCTGATACGATTGTCATACTTAATAATCCAACAGATTTACCTGATCCTTCTGGGTTAGACCGAATTGAAGAGCCTTATATTAAAGCCTCTATCATCACAAAGTCTGATTTTGTTGGTAATGTGATGTCGTTATGTATTGAAAAACGTGGACAAATTACAAGTCAAAATTACTTAACTCCAGAGCGCGTAGAACTAACTTTTGATATGCCTTTGGCAGAAATCGTGTTTGATTTTTATGACCGATTGAAAACCGTTTCAAAAGGTTATGCATCCTTTGATTATTCACCAATTGGAATGCGCGTTTCAAAATTAGTACGTGTCGATGTGTTGTTAAACGGACAAACTGTTGATGCGCTTTCGGCATTAATTCACATAGAAAACTCAGTTACTATAGGCAAAAAAATGTGTGCCAAACTAAAAGAACTCATCCCAAGACAACAATTTGACATTCCCATTCAAGCGGCGATTGGCGCAAAAATTATTTCTAGAGAGACTGTGAAGGCGGTTCGTAAAGATGTCACTGCCAAGTGTTATGGTGGCGATATTTCAAGAAAACGAAAGCTTTTAGAAAATCAGAAAAAAGGTAAAAAACGAATGCGTCAGGTCGGAAGTGTTGAAATTCCTCAAGAAGCATTTATGGCTGTTCTTAAGCTCAACGATTAATCTGATTTTTGGTTTTTATAGTTTTAAAGAAAGTCTTATATTTCAGGATAATCTTTAAACATAAAATTGATTGAACGCTATTGCTTTTAAAACGATTGGAATTGGAGTTACTTTTTCTCCAAATTTAGAGGCCAACATCAATGAAGCGGCGCGCTTTGCGCTGTGTTTTGGTAGTAAATTAGTACTCATACATGTCGGCGAGGCCTCTGAAGAAAAATCAAAAACGTTTTTAAAATTTTTAAGTCCTTTCAAAAGCAAAAACCTTGACTACGAAGTCTTGTTTAAATCTGGCGACCCTGTTGATGTGATTTTGTCTTCTGCACAAGAAAAAAAGGTGGACTTACTTATTATTGGAGCACTTAAAAAAGAGAATTTTTTAAAATACTATCTTGGATCCATCGCCCGAAAAATTACACGACAAGCCAACTGTTCTGTACTGCTTTTAATCAACCCCTCAATAGAGCGTGTTCCATGTAAACACATCGTTGTCAACGGCTTAAAAGACCCTAAAACAAAAGAGACTGTTACAACCGCATTTTTGGTTGGCCATAAATTAGGGGTCGATAAAGTTACGGTCGTTGAAGAAATTGATCAAGACGAAGTGAGTGTGAACGTTGATGATGACAAGTCTCTTCGGAAATCTACAATTATCAAAGAACGTTTACGTGTAAGAGAAGAGGCGCGCGTGAAAAAAATATTAAATACGATTCCTCCAGATTTTACAAAAGATATGGTTATAAAGTCTCAGCCTATTTTTGGAAAGCGAGGCTATTCGATAGGGCATTACGCACAAGTTGCGCGTGCAGATTTACTCGTAATGAATGCGCCTGCAAAAATGACGTTTTGGGACCGCGTTTTTCCGCACGACATAGAGTATATTTTAACTGAATTACCAACCGATGTATTAATTGTCCAATGAAAACAAAAGAAACTTCCTTTCGTGGATTCATAAAAGACTTGCCTAAAAATATGTTTTCGGGTTTGGTTGTAAGCCTTATAGCGCTTCCGTTGGGATTAGGATTAGCAATGGCAAGTGAAGCGCCACCAATTGCAGGGGTCATCACCGCCATCGTTGGTGGTATTATTGTATCCGTTTTAGGTGGTAGTTTTGTCACCATCTCTGGGCCTGGAAATGGCTTGGTTGGAGTTGTTTTGGTAGCCATCACAACGCTTGGATTAAGTGCAACTTATGCAGCAATTATATGTTCAGGAATTATTTTGGTCATACTTGGGTTTTTAAGACTCGGCAAATTAGCTGACTATTTTCCATCTTCTGCTATTCAGGGGATGTTGGCGGCTATTGGGCTAATTATCTTAGGTAAGCAGTTTCACATTATGCTTGCTAATAAAATTGTGAGAGCAAATGGGATTGACTATTTGATAGAAATTCCAAACACACTATTTACAGTTATTAATTTTCAAGATAAGGGGTTAATATACGCTGCCTTAGCCGGAATTCTTAGCTTAGGAATTATGGTCTTTTATTCTAAAATTCGAAACAAATACCTTCAGTTGATCCCTGCTCCTATGTGGATCGTTATCGTGTCCGTTGGGTTTAGTTATTACTATGAGATGATCCTGAAAATGCCCAACCCTATTTCGGGGAACTATATGATCCCTGCCATTCCAAATATTCAGGCAATAATAACCGATATCCCAACTCCAAATTTTGAAATGGTGGGCACACTGCCGTTTTGGTCGAGTGTTGTGGCGCTTACCTTAATCGCAAGTATTGAATCGTTATTAAGCATAAAAGCAGTTGATAAATTAGACGTCCGTAAAAGACGTTCAAACGTAAACAAAGACATTAAAGCACTTGGTTTAGCCACCGTCTTTAGTGGGTTTTTAGGGGGATTGAATGTGGTCACAGTAATTGCAAGAAGTTCGGTTAATGTCAACAACGGCGGGAGCAACCGGTCTTCTAATTTATTCCACGCCTTGTTTTTAGTCGTGTTTATTCTTCTGTTTAGTACTGAACTTACACGGATTCCGCTTACTGCTCTAATGGCAATTCTTGTATATACCGGGTATAAACTGGCGTCACCAGATGTTGTGCGTCGTATTTTTACTATTGGAAAAGAACAGCTCATCATTTTCTTTGCAACTTTATTTGTGACGCTGAAAGTTGGGTTGATTTCTGGTATTGTTGCGGGCTTATTTGCAACATTTATAATTCATATTGTAATTACAAAAAGCCTTAGCTTGTTTTTAAAAAACATTCTAAAGCCAAATGTCTTAATGTTCAAAGAAGAAAACGGGAGCTATTTTGTTAGTGTAAAACATTTTTGCAGTTTTTTGAATTTTAACATGCTTAAAGATAAGCTAGAGGCTATCCCTGAACAAAGTGATGTTATTGTTGACTTTTCATTGTGTGGTTTTGTAGACCATTCTGTTATGGAAAACATCCATGACTATCAAGAGCTATTTCATAAAAAAGGGGGGAATATTGGTGTAATTGGACTAGATGTTTTAGGAACAAAGTCCGAACACCCTTTTGCGTTAAGGCGATTGTTGCCTCTTCAAAATATTATATCTGACAACAAAACAAAACGTCAAAAGAGCCTTGAATTAATTGCGAATGATTTTGAATTAACATACAAACCGCTTAAGCGCAGAAATGCTGAGTTTTTAGAAGATTTCATCTATTTTAAAACTAAAAAAGTTGAACACATTTTTAATCAGCTTTCAGCGAAAAACGACCCTTGTCGCTTGTTTGATATCACGTTTTCTGAGGGTGAATTTATTGCCAAAGAAGTGGTGAGATCGACCATGCTGTATATTAAAACACCGAAAAACGTGCCTGCATTCACATTGGACCGTGAAGGGCTGCTCGAACGATTATATGTACTAGCGGGCTATAAAGACATTGCTATTAAGGGCCATGCCGATTTTTCAAAACGGTTTTACTTAAGGGGTGAAAACACAAAAGAAATTAAAACCCTTTTCACAGACGAACTTGTACGGTTTTTCGAAAGCAATGCTTATTATCACATTGAATCCAACAAAGACGGTTTGTTAATTTTTAATAAAGAACGTGTTGCAAGCATTAAAGAGATTAAGGCCCTTTTAGATTTTGGCATTCGTTTAAATAAAATCTTAACTCAGGTTTAGGATGAAACTATACCCTTTAAACGTTGGTAACTTTAAATTAGATGGTGGCGCTATGTTTGGCGTTGTTCCAAAAGTACTGTGGAACAAAACAAATCCTGCAGATCAAAACAATAGAATTGATATTGCGTCTCGGTGTCTTTTGATAGAAGACGGAAAGCGTTTGATTTTAATTGACACAGGAATGGGGACAAAGCAAAGTGATCGGTTTTTTAGCTACTACCATCGTTGGGGGAACTATTCAATGGATAGTGCGCTTGCTGCTCATGGGTTTTGCAGAGATGATGTTACAGATGTGTTTTTAACCCATTTACATTTTGATCATTGTGGTGGATGTGTGCAATGGAATTCTGACAAAACAGGTTATGAAATTGCATTTAAAAATGCGACGTTTTGGAGCAATAAAGACCATTGGGAATGGGCAACAAAACCAAACAAACGTGAACGTGCGTCTTTTCTGACAGAAAACATTATGCCCTTAGAAACTAGTGGACAATTAAAACATGTTTCTATTCCAGACGTTGATATATTGCACGACTCTAGTTTAGGTTTTGATGTGTTTTTTGCAAATGGACATACAGACAAGCAAATGATTCCTATGATTTCATATAAAGGGGAAACTATTTGTTTTATGGCCGATTTACTCCCTACAGTTGGACACCTGTCGGTGCCGTTTGTAATGGGGTATGACACTAGACCGCTTCTTACCTTAGATGAAAAAGATCGTTTTCTAAAGTTGGCTGCGGATAAAAATTATTTTTTACTTTTGGAACATGACGCTCATAACGAACTAATTACCGTCAAGCATACCGAAAAAGGAGTGCGCCTCAACGCTGTTCACAGCTTTAACAATCTGTTTTAACCTAAAAAAATGAACCCAAATTTTTGCAAACAAGTTCGAAAATTCTTCTATTTAATAGGGGCTTTATTGTTATCCAGCTGCGGATCGAGTGCCGCTATAATAGCAGCTCCAATTGAAAATATTGATTTAATTCCACTTAAAGAAAAAGAACTTACAGACGCCGAGGAAAAAGAATGGAGTCATTTAGATCTCATAACAGACACAATTCCTGGAGTTAGTCTACATAAAGCTTATAAGGAATTGGTGAAATCAAAAAGCAAAACGATTATTGTAGCAGTTATTGACTCTGGAATCGATATCGATCACGAGGATCTTAAAGGAAATATATGGGTCAATGCGGATGAAGTTCCAAACAACGGAAAAGACGATGATGGTAATGGCTATGTCGACGATATCAATGGATGGAATTTTCTAGGAGGCGCTAACAATGAACAATTAGAATATGTAAGATTAGTGGCAAGTGGCAACACGAGCAATCCACGATATGCGGAGGCGCAAGAACTACTCTCTAAAGAGCACGAGAAAACTAGCCAAAATAAAGAACAGTACGAGGGAATTTTAACGCAGTTAATAACATCCAATACTGCGATCATTGCATACCTAAACAATCCTAATTATACCAAAGAAGATGTTGAGGCTATATTTACACCTGATTGGGACGTGCTTAGACATGTAAGAATCATCAAACAGTCTTATGGTTTTGGGTTTGATAGCATCAAGGCGCTAATAGACGATTTAGAAACGGGGCTAAAAACCTTTAAAACACGCTTGAATTATAATCTAAATATCGATTATGATGGAAGAACAATTGTTGGAGATAATCCTGATGATTTTAATGACCGTGATTACGGAAATAGTGATGTGAGAGCAAAAAATGGTCGCACGCACGGTACGCACGTTTCGGGGATTATTGCAGCCAAACGCCATAATAGTATTGGCATAAATGGCGCTGCTAATAACGTTAAGATAATGGCGATTCGTAACACTCCAAGCGGAGACGAGTATGATAAGGATGTGGCTTTAGGGGTTTATTATGCAGTTGATAACGGCGCTAAAGTAATTAACATGAGTTTTGGAAAACAATTTTCTCCTCATAGTGATTGGGTTAGAGACGCTATTGCTTATGCGTCTAAAAACGATGTGTTGATTGTAGCGGCGGCAGGAAATGAGGCTCAAAACACCGATAAAATAAACTATTTTCCAAATGATCAAATAAATAATGGCGATGAGGTTTCAAACACCTTTTTAAAAGTAGGGTCTAATGGTCCAAAATATGGGTCAACTTTGGTGGCGGGCTATTCAAATTACGGGAAAAATACGGTAGATATCTTTGCGCCAGGTTCTCAAATTTACTCAACATACCCAAAAAACAGCTACGAATTTGCCAGTGGCACTTCCATGGCAGCGCCTTTAGTGGCGGGCATAGCAGCTTTAATCTTTTCACAATACCCAGGATTAAGCGCTACTCAAGTGAAACAAATACTTATGACCTCTGGGGTCGCTATAAACAAAAAAGTGGTGCTAGAAAATGGTCGAATTGAACCGTTTTCAGAACTGTCAAAAACAGGAAAACTTGTGAACGCTTATAATGCATTACTAATGGCATCAAAACTATCTAAATAATTATACTATTATGAAAAACACTTTTTACGTACTTGCTTTTTTTGTAGGGTTAACCTCTATATATAGTCAAAACAATTTTAAGTATTGGCAACAACATGTTGACTATACAATGGACATCAATATTGATGTCAAAACCTTTCAATATGGCGGCTCTCAACAACTCATTTATACCAACAATTCTCCGGATGATTTAGAGGTTGTCTTTTATCATTTATTTTATAATGCGTTTCAGCCTGGTAGTGAAATGGATGTGCGCTCAATGACAATTGGAGATGCTGATTCTAGAGTTGGCGACCGAATTAGTAAACTTCAAAAAGAAGATATTGGGTTTCTAAATGTTGTGCGTTTAACACAAAATGGTGAGCAAGTAAAACATACTGTGGTTGGGACCGTGTTGGAGGTAGAATTAAAAACGCCTATCATATCTGGCGAATCAGCTGTATTTGAAATGGAATTTCAAGGTCAGGTGCCGCCAGTGATCCGCCGAGCAGGTAAAAACAGCAATGAAGGCGTGGCATTATCAATGGCACAGTGGTATCCTAAAATGGCTGAGTATGATTTTGAAGGCTGGCACGCAGACCCCTACATTAGTAGAGAGTTTCACGGGGTTTGGGGTAATTTCGATGTGAAGTTAACACTAGACAAGAATTATACGGTTGGTGGAACGGGGTACTTGCAAAACCCCACTGAAGTCGGTCATGGTTACGGAGAAAAAGAAACAAAAGAAAAGTCTGATGTATTGACTTGGCATTTTGTTGCGCCAAACGTTCATGATTTTACATGGGCTGCTGATCCTAATTTTGTTCACGATACTCTACAGGTGCCTGATGGGCCCTTATTACATTTTTTATACAAAAAATCTCTAAAACGTAAATACAAAAAACGCTGGGAGGACTTACAAGAGCCGACGAGCAAAATTATGCAATACTACAGTAATACAGTTGGGAAATATCCATACAACCAATACTCTGTGATTCAAGGTGGTGATGGCGGTATGGAATATGGAATGTGTACCCTTATTACTGGAGAACGGAGTTTTGAAAGTTTGGTTGGGGTAACTGCCCATGAAATTGGACATACTTGGTTCCAGTTTCTTATGGCATCTAACGAAAGCAAACACCCATGGCTTGATGAAGGTTTTGCAGAATACACTTGTACCTTTATCGAAAACACCATCTTTGGAATAGACACAAAGGAACCACTTAAACGTCATTATGACCGGTATTATTACCTTGCTAAGAGCGGAAAAGAACAGCCGATGAGTACCCATGCAGATCGGTTTGCCTACAACGCTTCTTATAGTATATCCACATATAGCAAAGGGGCGCTTGTATTGGCTCAATTACGGTATATTATTGGAGAAGAAAACTTTGAAAAAACACTAAAAGAATATTTTATCGACTGGGCATTTAAACACCCAACTCCTAATGATTTTTTTCGTACTGCTGAAAAAATAACAGGCTTGGAGTTGGAATGGTTTTTGACGGATTGGACCCAAACAACAAACACGATTGATTACGGGGTTAAGGGTGCGGTTGCAACGAAGGGGCAAACAAAAATAACACTAGAACGCGTTGGTTTAATGCCAATGCCGGTAGAGATTCAATTAATACTAAAAGACGGCAGTACGGTTAATTATTACATACCTTTACAAATGATGCGAGGCGAAAAACCAATAAAGGATAGTACGGTTTTATTAAACGATTGGGCTTGGTCATATCCTGAATATAGCTTTTCTATAGATGTGAACACATCAGAAATTGAAAGTATTACGCTGGATGTTAACAATGCTACAGCAGATGTAAACAAGGAAAATAACCAGCTTAAAGTTTTATAAAAAATGAAACGTTTAAAAGGAAAAAAGCAAATAGAACAATTGTTCATGACTGGTAATTCAGTTGGCGCATTTCCTTTGAGAATGGTATATTTAAAAACAACTATAGAACACCAAATCGGTGTTTCGGTTAGTAAGAAACATTTTAAAAGTGCCGTGGATAGAAATCGAATTAAGCGTCTTCTAAGGGTGGCGGTAGAAAAACAACTTTTTGAGGTGCTTAATTCACCGGATTCAAACTATTGTTTAATGGTGTTATATGTGGGCAAAGAAATGCCAACATCTGTTAAGCTAAAAGAACAATTTGAGTTTTTAATAAAACGGTTTAATAAAAAACAATTACATGAAATTGAATCGTAAAAATAAAAGGGTTTTCTTGGGAATTGTTGGGTTGCTGTTTATTTCTACTACAGCCTACAAAAATGATTATTTTGAAATTGCCAAACAGTTAGAAATATTCACAACGTTGTTTAAGGATATTAATATGAATTATGTGGACGAAACGAATCCTGCGGATCTAATGCAGGAAAGTGTAAAACACATGTTAAAAAAACTTGATCCTTATACCACATATGCAAACGAACAGGACGTAGAAAAGGCTCGTATTTATCAATCTGGTGCTTTTGTGGGAATTGGAGCGACAATCAACTCTTCTGAAGATAAATTAATAATTGTGGAGGTTTATAAAGGGTTATCTGCGGATAACGTTGGACTAAAAGCAGGTGATGAGATTATTGAGGTTGAAGGGCTAAAGGTCGTTGATTTAAAAGAAAGTGCTCTGGAATTTTTAAATGGTAAGAAAAATACAGCTGTGGTGCTAACTTACCTTCGTAATGGTAAGCGTACAAAAGTGAGTGTTTCTCGCGGAGACAAAACACCAAAGGCGGTTCCTGTATATAAACTTTTAGACAACGGTATTGGATATATTGCTTTAGATCGTTTTTCAAAAACCGCTTCGGAAGAAGTAGAAAACGCACTTAAAGTCTTGCTTATCGATGAAGCAAAAGGAGTGATTCTGGATTTAAGAAATAACCCTGGAGGGCTTGTTCAAGAAGCGGTGAAAATTGTAAATCTTTTTGTAGAAAAAGGACAGGCTGTGGTGTCTACAAAATCGAATATAGAAACTTATAATCAAACTTATGTAACCAAAAAACAGCCTTTGAGTCTAGAACTACCTTTAGTTGTATTGATAAATCAAAAAAGCGCATCTGCAAGTGAAATTGTTGCCGGTGCTTTACAAGATTTGGACCGCGCTGTGATTGTGGGTAAAAGGAGTTTTGGTAAAGGGTTGGTTCAGCGCTACAAACCTTTACCATACGGATCACAATTAAAAGTTACAATCTCGCGCTACTACACGCCTTCAGGGCGTTGTATACAAGCGTTAGACTATAGAAATCGAAAAGAGGATGGTACAGCTGTTCGAATAAAAGAAGGTGAATACAGTGTGTTTAAGACCAAAAGGGGTCGTGATGTTTATGATGGCGGCGGCATTAATCCAGATATTGTGGTAGGGTCTAAAACTCCAAATAAATTCATAGATAATTTGTTTAACAGTACTTTGGTATTTGATTTCGCCAACCAGTATTTTTATACACATAAACTTGAACAACTAGAAGGCTTTAACCTAAACAATAAAGACTTTGAACACTTTAAAAAAATGAGTATTGATAAAAAATACAACTCAAAAGATATAGCGCAAGAAGGAGTTGAACAATTAAAAAAGATACTGACTAATGAAGGGCTAGAGCCTATGGCTACTAGTTTTGATGCTTTGAGCGTGTCTCTTCAAGACTCTAAACTAAAGGTGATAGATCAATTTAAAACAGATATCATGTCTGTTTTGGAAAATGAAATTATAAAACGCTATTTTTACAGAGAAGGAATGTATGCGTATATCCTTTCTAGCAATACCGAAATCTTTAAAGCGCAAGATATCATTAATGATGTTAGAGCCTATCAAAATATATTAAAATAAACACCGCATAAGGTCGCATTTTAAGCTATATACAATATGAAAAAAATTGCTTTATTACTCTATTTGTTAATAAACACCGTTAGTGCGCAAACCGATAATACGCATGTTGTTTATTTTGAAACAGGCAAATTTGAAGTCCCAGAAATAGAAAAAAACCGTATGGTTTTATTTGTTCAAAGCTTGAAAGATATCGAGATTGAGCGCATTTCTATTTATGGATTTTGTGATGATCGAGGTACGAGTTCCTATAACCTTGCTTTGTCTCAAAATAGAGCAAACGCAATTAAAAGAATTTTTTCTGGATTTGGGGTGGATGATAATCTGATAAGCAATGTAGATGGAAAAGGAGAAGTTTTATTACGGATCATTTCTTCTGAAAACCTAAACATTATAAGGGGGTTGAATCGGAAAGTTGAAATAAATGTTACTTACAAAGTTTCAGAACCTGAGGTCGTAGAAAAAAAAGAGGAAGAAAAGCGTTTTTTAAGAAATGATTTAGCTGTTGGTGATAAAATAACTCTTGATAACATTTTATTCAAAACAGGATATAGTTATGTTATTAAGGAATCTATTCCTGTATTAGAGATGATGGCTGCGGCACTAAAGGAGCGTGATGATATTTATTTTACTATTCAAGGCCATGTATGTTGCACTCTAAATGCAAGAGATGCCGTCGATAAAAAAACAGGGAGGCGAAATTTATCCTTAGCAAGAGCTAAATATATTTATAGCTATTTAGTTGAAAAGGGAGTTAAGAGAACTCGAATGCATTATGTGGGGTTAAAAAATAAATATCCTTTAGGTAAAGACCCAAAATACGACAGACGTGTAGAAATTAAAATTACATCTATCTCTAACAAAAATTAATTTTTTACCATAGCTATATGTGGTATTCCGTCTTCTAAATAAGATTCACCGATAGTTTTAAATCCTAAATTATTATAGAATTGTTCTAAATATTTTTGTGCAGATATTTTAATTTCTTTAATTCCGAAAGCGTCTTCAGTTGCAAGTATTGAAGCTTTCATAAGCTGATGACCATACTTTAAATGGCGCTCTTTTTGTGATACAACGACACGTCCTATACTTGCTTCTTTGAAATAATCGCCGGGTTTAAAAATACGCGTGTAAGCGATAATAGTGTCATCTTTTTTTCCGATAACATGAAGCGCTTTATGGTCCTTACCGTCAACATCTTGGTAAACACAATCTTGCTCCACCACAAAAACTTCACTTCTTAATTGTAATACATAATACAGTTCATTTAAAGACAATTGATTGAACGTTTTGGTTGTGATGTCTAGCATAATTTAATCTTGAATAATTAGAGTTTTGGGATCTGAATTCCCAAACTCTGGTTGGATATTAAAGTGGTTAATTTTAAATTTTTTGAAAAGGGTAGTTTCTAATGTTTTGAGAATTGTGTGAAATTCTGAAAACTTTAAGTCGACATTAAAATCAATATGTGCTTCTAAATGAATTTCTGTTTCATTTAATTGCCACACATGAATGTGATGAATGTTATTTATCTGATCTAACTTATTCACTTCTTCTACAATATCTTCAACTTTAATGTGTTTTGGAGTGAATAACATAAGAATATGAAAAGCAGATTTGAGTAAACTATAACCTACAATAATAAGATATAATGCAATAGCGATTGTGAGTGCAGCATCTACCCAGTAAAGCTGATAAAACCGCATTAAAAGACCACCTATTAAAACTGCTATACTTGCGAGCATATCTGTTAATAAATGAAGATATGCAGAGCGAATATTTATATTATCTATACTGTCTTTTTTTAATAATAAAACACTTATACCATTAAAAATAATCCCTAAGATTGAAAGCCCTATAACAAGATTTGGATCTATAGTTTGGGGGTTAAAAAAGCGTATTACTGCTTCAAACATTAAATATATTGCAATAATAATTAAGGATGAAGCATTTATAAACGCTGCTATAATTTCAGCACGTTTATATCCAAATGTTTTAGAAAGAGTTGCTTTTTTCTTAGAAAATCCTGTAGCAACATAGGAGATAATAAGAGATAATACATCTGTAAAGTTATGTAAAGCATCGCTTAAAAGAGCAAGACTTCCTGAGAGAAAACCTCCTATAATTTGGGCAAGCGTAATAACACTATTTAATAAAATAGAGATAAGAAGGTTGCGACCTTTATGGTCGTAACTATGCTTATGAGAATGCCCCATTATACGTTAGCAAATTTGAATTTTATTAATTCTATTTTGATGTCGACCCCCTTCAAATTCTGTATTTAAAAAGGTATCTATCATTTCTAAAACTTCCTCTATTTCTGTAAAACGTGCAGGAATACAAAGAATATTAGCATTGTTATGTTGGCGTATTAAAGACACTATTTCATTTGTCCAACATATCCCAGCACGAATTGATGAATACTTATTTGCTGTCATTGCAACACCATTTGCAGTACCACAAATAAGAATACCGTAAGTTGATTTTTGGGACTCTACATCTTTTGCAACAGGATGTACAAAATCTGGATAATCAACACTAGAATCAGTATTTGTTCCATGATTTGTAACTTCTATATTTTTAGATTTAAGGTACTCTACTATTTTAAATTTATAATCTGTTCCTGCGTGATCGTTTCCTATTGAGATGTTCATTTGGTATAATTTATAATATTAGTAAATTTACAAAAAAGAGTGTTATCTAATTTAATTTGTTAATAGCCTTTTTAATTAGTTGTTAATAATTAGTGAACGATTATGAAAACTAAATTTTTAAATTTCAATTTATTTTTTCATTGGTATTTTTTTAATTATAAAACTAATTAAGTTATCTTTTTTAGTTGAAGACTTTTCAATACAACAACTAGTATTATAAACAAAAAAAATAGTATTGGTACAGATACTG
>JAQXCA010000031.1 GCA_029252105.1 Flavobacteriaceae bacterium
AAAATATTTTGGGCAAACTAATTCTAAATATCAAAAAAAATGAAAAATATTAAAAAACTATTATATCTTTTTCTTGGTGCGACACTTGTAATGTCTTGCGTGGAAGATGATACGACATATGAATTAAATGGAGAAGGGCCTAACCTAGTTGGGTTTGTAAAATCTTCAATTAATGCTTCGGTAGTAGCTGATGGTGCAGACAAAGAGTTTTTAATGACTGTAAAATTAGCGGGACCAACAGCATCAGAATTTAATGAAGATTTTGACGTCACTGTTGAAATCGACCCTAGTTCAACTGCTGTAGAAGGAGTACACTACAGACTAGACAGTTTTTCTCTAGCATTAAGTGCTTCAGGAAACTATATTGACAACTTACCACTTACCGTAATTACTAGTGGTATTGCACCTCCTTTAGATGTAAATCCAAAGTTGAAATTAAACATTGTTGAAATCTCTAACGGTTCTGTAAAACCTAACGGAAGAACTAGCAGTATCGATATCACTATCGAATACTTATGCTACTCACCTATTACAGGTAAATACAGCACAGCTGACGCTGCTTACTGGAGAATTGGTTCAAACAATGCGACTGCTTCTTCATGGCCAGAAGAAACTGAAATGATCTATATCTGTAACGGAGTTTACAGAGTCTTAGAATATTGTGGTTTATTTGATGGTAACGAATGGTATTTTGAGGTAGAAACAGATGAGTTTGGTAATGTTGTTGATGGTGCGGAAATCACTTATCCTGCGACAACTCCAGATGGAGATCCACAAATGTTAAATGGTCAACCTTTAATTACATGTGAATTAAATTCTTCAGACCTATCAAACGTTGGATGTAGTAGTTCAAATTATGTTTCTATAAGCGGTGATGATGTAACGCTATACATGTCGTATGGTTACTTTACTTCCGGTTCAGGATCAAGAGAGTTTTATCAAGAAATGAATAAAATCAACTAAAAAAGAAAAAAGATGAAAAAATTAAAATATATTATATCTTCAATCTTAGTTGCAGGATTATTAGTAGGCTGTGATGCCGAAACTCCGAAACAAGATTCAAGTGACATTGGAACTGTCGATAGATACCCTACACCAACATTTACTTTTAACGGCGGTGAATTATCTGCTAACGAAAGTTTAGGAACAGTGTATACATGGACTGTTACTTTAGATAAAGCAACAGACAGAGCTGTAGAATTTGACTTTGAAGATGCTGGGGGTTCAGCAACTATGGGTGAAGATTTCATAGTTACTAAAGCGTCTATTGCAGCGTATGACACCACAGGAACACTTACATTGACTGTACTAGCAGATACGACTCCTGAAGAGACGGAGACAATTAAGCTTACAGCTAATAGTGGTACTGGATTAGGAACAAAGTATTTGGTAAACCCTAATGCTGAATATCCTTCATTTGAAGCATCAATTGAAAACTATACTTCTGATCAAATTACTGCAACATTCGACTGGGAAACTAACATGATGTATGCTGGGAGTGCTTATTCTGCATGTACATATGTAGATATGGATGTCTACATCACTGAAACCGCTGAATGGGGATGGGGTAATGAAATAGGAAACTATGACGGAGCAACAGGAGATTGTCCAGAGGATATTGATATCAATGCATTAGGCGATGGTACATTTTATTTCTGGTCTGATTTGTGGAGTGTTCAATACGCATCTCTTTGGGCTGCTGGATTTATGCCAATCACGACTAATATTTCTCAAACAGGTGTAGTGTCGTATACATTTGTACAAGATGAAAGTGATTCTTATACAAAAGAAGGCGGCGATACTCAGGGTGGTAATAGCTTACTAATGAAAGTTGTTATCTCTGGAGATACCTGGGAAGCTACACAAAACTAAATAGGAAAATACACTCTTATTTAATACTAAAAAACCTCGCAATAGCGGGGTTTTTTTATGCATCTAAATTAACCGCTATTGCCGTCTGATTTCTTACTTTTGCACAATGGAGAAAGAAACCAAAATTTACGGCCTTCGTGCCATTATAGAAGCCATTGAAGCAGAGAATACCATTGATAAGGTCTTTTTACAAAAAGGACTCACTGGCGAGTTGTATTCAACACTAGAAAAACTGTTACGAAAACAAAATATCAATTTTTCTTATGTTCCCGTTGAAAAACTCAACCGCTTAACACAGCACAACCACCAAGGTGCAGTAGCCAACATGTCTCCAATCGCATTTTATGACTTGGAAGAACTCATAGCTGCTGTACAAGAAACGAAGAAAAACTCCTTGTTTTTACTCCTAGACCAACTTAGTGATGTCCGTAACTTTGGCGCCATCATTAGAACTGCCGAATGTACAGGCGTGGATGGTATCATTATTCAAAAAAGTGGTGGAGCACCCATAAATGGGGATACCGTTAAAACGAGCGCAGGCGCAGTATTTAATATTCCTATATGTAAAGTAGATCACATTAAAGATGCCATGTTTTATTTGCAAGCTTCCGACATAAAAGTTATTGCAGCTACTGAAAAAACAGAGAATACTATTTACGATATCGATTTTAAGCAAGGCTGTGCCATTATTATGGGTTCTGAGGATAGAGGTATCAATCCGTCTATTCTAAAATTGGTAGATGACAAAGCAAAACTTCCAATGTACGGCAGTATTGCTTCATTAAATGTTTCTGTAGCATGTGGTGCTTTTCTTTACGAAGCTGTCAGACAACGCCTCTAAACGTCCTTCTCTTTAAAGGTATAGTGAATTTCTATAGAAGGATCAGAAGCATGGTTTTCTTCTGTGTTTAATTCCATGAAATTTCCGTCTGCATCAAATTGTTGTAGGAAAGGATCTTCTGTTTCGTCATAGTTTGAAACTTCCCAAGCATATTTAGGCGGTTTTGGAATATTAGCTCTAAAAATAATCGCAAAAACCAAGCCTACAAACAACCCTGACAAGTGGCCTTCCCATGACATATTCTCTTTAATTGGAAACACATACCACAACATACTACCATATAAAAAAATGACTACAAATGAAAGCGCTATCAAGCGGTAATGTTTAGAGAAAACACCTTTGAAGAGCGTAAAACTCATCAATACATAAATAAGTCCACTCGCTCCAATATGATAGGCAGAACTTCCAATCATCCAAGTGAATAAACCTGAAAAAATAATTCCATATAAAATAACCTTCCAAGCCATAGGGCGATAGAAATAAAACAAAGCTATAGACAACACTAATAAGGGTGTAGTGTTGTGATAGAGATGCTCTAAACTGCCATGAATAAACGGACTAAAAACAATCCCTCTTAATCCTGATAATGTTCGGGGGTAAACTCCAAAATCGTTAAAACGAAACCCAAACCGAAGTTCAATCCAATATATAACCCATATCACTAAAACAAACGCAATAGGATACCCAATCACGCCTGTGGAAAATCGAAAAGGATGTTGTGGGTTCATAGTTATAAATTTAATAAACACTAGCAAATAACCCGCCAAAAAAAGGCAATATGTTAGAATGTCATATTTATATAAAAAAAAACTTTAGTTTTGTAGAATGAATGCACCCTTAGCAGAACGTTTACGTCCGAAAAAATTGACGGATTATATTAGTCAATCTCACCTTATTGGACCCAACGGCGCCCTGACACAAGCATTAAAACAAGGCTTGATACCTTCCATGATTTTTTGGGGACCGCCAGGCATTGGAAAAACCACCCTTGCTACCATCATCGCTACAGAATCTGAACGGCCTTTTTATACGCTAAGCGCCATCAGTTCTGGAGTCAAAGATGTTAGAGAAGTTATTGAAAAAGCAAAAACAAGCGGCGGATTATTTACCACCAAAAACCCAATATTATTTATTGATGAGATTCATCGCTTTAGTAAATCGCAACAAGACTCCCTCCTTCAAGCCGTGGAAAAAGGATGGGTAACGCTTATCGGAGCGACCACAGAAAACCCTAGTTTTGAGGTCATCTCTGCCCTTCTCTCTCGTTGTCAGGTATACACATTAAAGCCCTTTGATACCAAAGATTTGGAGGCTCTTCTAAAACGTGCTATCGAAACAGACGAAGAACTATCAAAAAAGAAAATTAAACTTCTAGAAACTGAAGCCCTACTACGGTTGTCTGGTGGAGATGCTCGAAAATTACTCAATATTTTTGAGTTGATAGTCAATTCTGAAAGCGCCACTAAAGTTAGTGTTACAAACCAATTGGTGCTCGACAAGGTTCAGAATAGTACGGTTTTATATGACAAAACTGGCGATCAACATTACGATATCATTTCTGCGTTTATTAAATCTATTCGTGGAAGCGATCCCAACGGTGCAGTCTATTGGTTGGCCCGTATGCTAGAAGGTGGAGAAGATGCGAAATTTATTGCGCGACGTTTGCTGATCCTTGCTAGTGAAGATATTGGAAATGCCAATCCAACCGCTTTGGTATTGGCAAACAGCACTTTTCAGTCGGTTGCTGCAATCGGCATGCCTGAAAGTCGAATTATTCTGAGTCAATGTGCCACCTACCTAGCCTGTTCACCAAAAAGTAATGCCGCCTATATGGCCATAAACCAAGCGATTGATGTCGTGAAAAACACAGGGAATCTTACGGTACCTCTGGACATTAGAAATGCACCTACAAAATTAATGAAAGATTTGGGCTATGGCGAGTCGTATAAGTACGCACATAATTATGATCTAAATTTTGTAGCACAAGAATTTTTACCAGAAGGCATTGAAAACACACGCTTCTATAAACCAGGAAATAATGCCCGCGAAAATGCACAACAGGAATTCTTAAAACAACGCTGGAAAGACAAATACAACGATTAACGTTGAATGTTCAGTGCTTCAATCGTAGTTTTACCATTTTCGATATACTCACGAACCCAGTTTTGTCCACGTTTATAGATAATTCCTGCTTGACCTTCTACAATATAAACGCTATCAAACAGCGTAGAATGGGCAGAATATTTTATTTTTTTTGAGCTTGAATCTATAAAATCATAACCCGAATTCGTTTGCTTTATTTCTAAACCTGTAGACACTTCTGTTAAGGGATTGGAACCTTCAAGAACTTGTGGTATTGGCACAGTTTCGATAACTTGTTTAGTTACCACTACCGGAACGGGTTCTTTGACTAGTGGCAATATAGTAGGCTTAGGAGGCATTGGCAAAATTACTGAACTAGCACTCCCATTATACGTATAATTAAACTCGGTTAAGGCAAAAGCATCTCGAAGTGCTTCGTAATAGGCGTCTTTATAATTTTTAAGTTTTGATTTCCCAATTTCGGATGTAAATACAACGTTTTCCTTACAATTGGTGAGAACTAACTGTAATTTAGTTTTTAAAAACCCTTTCACACTAATCACATTTGCACGTAACTCTAAGCAGTTATTTTGAGCTAAATCTTGTGGGTAGTTATTTTGTTTATTAACAACTGTAAATCCATTTTTTTTAAGCAGAAAAGCGGTTAAAGAGTTCAGTTGATATTGATCCGCTGTCTTTAAAAAATCAAAGCGTTCATTGACTGAAACATATTTATAATCATTAATTGAAGATTGTGCCAACGCGTTCATGTTAACACTCAATACTAGAAGGAAAATATAAATTTTAGTTTTCATTATTTTTGAATATATAGTTAAAACCTAATTGTAAAGATACACTTTGTGATTTAGCTAAGTTTTGATAATCCAATAAATTATCTGCCATCACATAAAATTGCACAGGGCCTAAAGCCGTTGAAACCCCTAATCCAACATTTTTAAATGAATAGGTATCCACCGTGTATGTCGCTTTGATTTGTAGCCCTTTTAGGAGTTTTCGATAATAAAATGCAGACAGTGCCCACTGTAAATGATTGGGGCGTTTCATTGCAAACATATGCACGCCTACTCTATTTTGAAATGTTGGATCTGATTTGTCTAAGCAATTACATTCTTTTAGTATTTTTTTTCCAAAATTATAACCCACAGAACTATTGAGCCTTATTGGTCGCCATTTAGTATAAGACGTTGAAGTACTATCGATTTCAAATAAATCTTCAAATTCATTTTTAACTTCATCCCAATACTCTTGAGCCGTTTGCCCTGATACAACTTCTGGAAATACGGGTTGAATACCTTCATATTCTAAATAATTATTTAAAATATAATTTTTAACATCCTTAGAATAATTGATAAACCCAACATCTTGAAGACTTGCATCAACAGTCCATTCTGGGGCGGGCTCATAGGTGAACCCTAAATCAATACCTACACCTAGGTTTCCTCCCAACAAAAGGCGCTTCCTAATAACATCTACTTCATTAGTAGAATTAGAATTTTCTAAAAAGGAAAGCCCTGAAATTTGTAAGCTCATATCTAAATCAAAAATGTGCTTTAAGGAATTATTCGCCCCCTCCACCGTCGTAAAAGATCCACTATTCATTGTTGATGAAGCCTGTACAATACTAGAATAGAGTTTACCTCTCAAGCCCAAAGTTAATTTTGGATTAATTTTTTTATTTATACCCACATGAAAAACAGATAATACCTCAGCATTTACACTCAAATCTCCAAGGTTGAAACGTCGATTCAAATTATTATGATTCCCTTCATAAGCCAAAACTGCATAATCCTTAGGAAAATAGAAAAAGGCATCTGATTCTTGATACATTCCAAACGAAATAAAAATTGGTTTTTCTGAAGGTGTTTTTAATGTAAATCCTGCTGAAAAAATATCTAATTGCTGATTAAATCCGAAAAAATCCTTGGCGTCCATATTATAAACGATAGCGCTTAATTTTTGATTGAAATCTTTACCATCGTTCGCAAAAAGATCAAAAGCAGAAAACCCTGTTAATCCCGCATTAAAATGAATCTGAGATAGTAAAGGAACGCCAATAAAACCTCTATAATCAATCTGAGCACCTGGATTTAAAAGAATTTGTTGTGGAATATCCTTAAACCCATATAAGAGCTGTTTATTTTGCGCTTGAAGTGTTGTAAAAACACCTAAAATCAGTAGCCACTTCATTCCGCTATATTTAAAAACAAAACAGCTTTGGATTTCAAAGCAATAACTCCTTCCGAAGCAGTAGTTAAACTGGGCTCCGTTGGGCTTGAGATCAACGTGATTGTAATATTTAAATTAGTACTCGTTTTTAGAGCATCCAAAGTACCTGCCTCAAAAACTTCTATATGCTCTGTAAGAAGCAGTGTGTTGGTGGGAGAATTATTAACAGCAATCGAAAAGGTATGCTGTAGCGTGTTTGAAGTATCATAAAAATCCATTGTAATATCAAACGCTTTATTGAGACTGTTTGTAATTTCAAATATAAATTCTGCCTTAACTAGGTAATCTATAACAAAGTCCTCAGATAAGAGCTCTAAAACAATGGCATCAGAAATGGAAAGCACTTCTGCTCCAGACTTGTTAAGAAAAGAGACAGGTGTTTCTTCAATTTGAACTAAACTGACTTCAAGGGTTGGCGTTAGAATAACAGGGACGGCTTGGTCAAAGTCCGTATCTTTTACACAGGAGTAGGACAAAACAAAGGCCCCAAAGAAAACTAATATCCTAAAAACAAATTGTTGGTTTTTCATAAAAATATTGGGGTTAAATTATTATTAAAAAACTAATTAAATTGTAAACTTATTATCTAAAGATACATTTTTAATTCTGATAAATGATCTACTCCAATGATATCCGATGCTAGTGTTTCTTTATGGTAATTAAAACATATGGCATCCATTCCAAAATTGAGGGCACCCATAATATCCGCCTCAAGGTTATCCCCAATCATCAAACTTTCTTCTGCAGTTGCTTTGGCCATATGAAGCGCATGTTTAAAAATTTTAGGATTTGGTTTTTTAACGCCTACCATTTCAGAATTCGTAACCGTTTGAAAATAATGATCGATATGAGATTGATTTAATTTCCCGTGCTGAACTTCTTTAAATCCATTAGTAATAATATGTAGCGTATACTTAGGCTGCAAATACTCCAAAAGCGCGATTGTATCTGGAAATAAATGATTGAAGGTACTGAGATAAGTGATGTAATCGTCAGATAATTTATGAACAATTCTCGCAGACACCTCCAAATCTAATGCCTTAAAAGCATCATTAAGGCGAGCGAATTTTAAACTCTTTTTATCAATTTTTTCTTCACGATACAATTTCCAATACTGAAGATTTATAGGAACGTACACCTTTAAAAAGGAATCTAAATCAATATCTAAGTTGTTTAACTTAAATATTTTTTCGAAAGTCAGCGCTGAGTTTTTATCAAAATCCCAAAGGGTATGATCTAAGTCGAAAAAAATATGCTTTTTATGATGAAACGTCATTTGTTGTGTCTATTATAATATTAAATAATGATTTGAAATCGGACCATTTCTTGAGCGGGCTAAACGCATAATTATGAAACACAAATGTAAACGTTCCATTTACCTTTTTAACTTCTGAAATAGCCTGCAAAAGAGTTTCTTTTTTATCTAAAAATGAAGCTTTTTTGAGCAGTGCAGAATCCATCAATTGGTAGGGATGAATCATAAGAGGCGTTTGAATTTCATAATCCAAATCATAAAATAAAAAAGGGGTACAGGTTCCGGCTCTAAACCCAATCGATTTTGGGTAACCCATAGTATAATCTGAGCTTATCTCGAGATCAATATAGTTTCGATAGGTTGTCGGTAAATTTACTTTTGAAAACGAAGACCGTGCAGAGGTCGTAACAGAGTTTACAACCCCGTCCATTTGCCGTTTTTCGGACTTCAAAATCACCATAGAATCCAATGCCATATAAGAGGCCTTAATGCCGACGTTACAATAATCGGCTACCGACTTAATTAGGGATACAAACTGTTTTTTATTGAGGCTATTGTTTTTATCATAAGTGGTTAAATTTCCAATTAAGAAAAATACATTAAACTTGGTTTGAGTTGTTTTTTGACGATTAATAATCCATTTAAAGTTGTCGTAAGGATCTTTTTTTAATCCAAATAAAACTGGAAAACGATTAAATGAAAACTTAAATCGAAATCGAAATAAATCCGACACAATACCGCCTAATGTTCTCAGTAATCCTTTATTTTTAAAATAGTAGGCTACTGGAACATCAATCACAGGATTGATTGAAAATTGGCGAAGTTCATAAGCGTAGCTAGGATATTGCTCTTGTAAGGCATCCTTAAATTTATAAGCCCACAAATCAACAACAGGTTGGTGTAAAAAGTCTGATTGGAATGCTAAACTCTCTTCTTTGGTGAAACGGCCATAGGTATCTTTAAGATGTGGTAAATATTCCTCGTATCGACTTAATAAGTAGAAAGCTGCTGAAAAAATATCAAAAGGAATATGACTTTTTTCACCACTACTAAAAAAACACTTCGTGTCCTCCCAAACCTGAACATTAAGCTCTAAATCAGAAATACCCTGATCTAATAAAAGGCCATTACTTCTCACAAAAAACTCACTACCTAAGGGTTGTGCGCCATAAGACATCTTCAGACTGTCGTGCGCAATAAACTCTTCAATTACATTCGTAAAAGAAACAGGGATTTTAAGGATACGCGTGCAGATTTGTTTAAAAACAAATTTGAGTCTCGGTGTGATTTTAGATGTGTAAACTAACAGCATTATAATAAGCTTTCATCGGCGAAACTAAAATAGGACTTTTCTGTGACAATAATATGGTCTAAGACTTTAATATCTAAGCTTTCCGATGCTAATTTTAATTTTTGAGTTAATTGCTTATCAGAAACACTCGGCTTAAGCATTCCCGAAGGATGATTATGGGCCAGAAGAATTGCCGTAGCAGAATGCTCCAAAGCCTGCTTAAGAATGATGCGAACGTCCACAATAGTACTCGTCATACCTCCTTTACTCAATTGTGTCTTTGCTACTATTTTATTTGAACGGTTTAGATACAACACCCAAAACTCCTCATGAGAAAGATGCCCCAAAAGAGGTTGCATGATTTCAAATGCCGAAAGACTCGTGTTGATTTTGTCAAGCTGAGTAGGATTACTTTCTCTACGGCGACGACTAAGCTCCATAGCAGCTTTAATCTTAATCGCTTTTGCTTCGCCAATCCCTTTAAAATTCAATAACTGAGCTATTGAAAGCTTTCCTAAGTTTTGAAGGTTGTGCCCTACACTAGATAAGATTCGTTTAGAGAGTTCTACAGCACTCTCTTGAACGGTACCAGAGCCAATAAGAATCGCCAACAATTCGGCATCACTTAAAACTCGTGAGCCTTTATCTCTTAGTTTTTCGCGAGGGCGGTCGTCTTGTGACCAGTTTTTTATAGAGAATGATTTGGGGAGCATTGTCATAAATTTGGAGTATTAGTATTTAAATGTAATCAATTTTGCTGAACTACTGTGTTTTTAAGCGTTTCAAAATCTAAACCGCCATAGCTTCCTGAACTCATCAATAGTACAGTTTTATGTGCATATTCCAAAGCCATTAAGTACGCCTTAAAAAGCGTAGGGTCTGTGAAAATAATCAAATCATTGCGGTCAAAAGCGGTTTCTATTTGAACCTCACTAACCGACTTTAGTTGTTTTATTTCTACAGCTTGTGGCGAATAAAATACCACTGCAGTATCAGCAGCGTCTAAGGTCCCTTTATAATGTTTAAGAAATTCTACATTTAAACTACTATAGGTATGAAGCTCTAAACACGCTACAAGTTCGCGATTTGGATATTGTGACTTTACAGCTTCAGTAGTCGCTTTCACTTTACTTGGGGAATGGGCAAAATCTTTATAAACCACACAACTTGCGTTTATTGCTACTTTTTCTAAGCGCTTACTTGCCCCAGAAAAACTAGAGATCGCCTCATAAAAATCATCTTGATCTACCCCCATTTGTTGGCAAATCCATTTGGAACCCGAAAGATTATTTAAATTATGAGCGCCAAATATTTCAAGGGGAAGATCTCCTTCTTCGGTATCCAAATATGACACACCATCATCGATCGTGTGTTCAGGAGTTTGGTATGGGAATTTTCGAATTTGATTTTCGCTTTGTTCAACGATAGTTTTTACATGCACATCTTCAGTATTATAGGAAATACTTCCCCCAACCGTAATGCTATCTACAAAAATCTTAAACTGCTCAAGATAGTTTTCAAACGTTGGAAACACATTGATATGGTCCCAAGCAATCCCACTCAATAGCGCAATATTTGGTTGGTACAAATGAAATTTTGGACGGCGATCAATTGGTGAACTTAAATACTCATCACCCTCAAGTACCATAAAATCAGCATCATCTGTAAGTTTCACCATCACATCAAATCCATCTAATTGTGCGCCTACCATATAATCAACATCAATATCATGATAATTTAAAACGTGTAATATCATGGCCGTAATGGTTGTTTTTCCATGACTACCACCGATCACCACACGGGTTTTATGTTTGGATTGCTCATATAAAAATTCAGGATATGAATATATCTTTAGTCCCAATTCTTGAGCTTTTAAAAGCTCGGGGTTGTTTTTTTTGGCATGCATTCCAAGAACAACCGCATCTAAATTTTTAGTGATTTTTTCAGAGAACCACCCAAATTGAGTCGGCAAAAGTCCTGCAGAATTTAATCGCGATTTGGAAGGCTCAAAAATAGTATCATCACTACCTGTGACTTGTAGCCCTTTATTGTGAAGCGCCAATGCTAAATTGTGCATCGCAGCACCACCTATAGCAATAAAATGTACATTCATACTGAGAGTTTATGAGAGGTAAATATACGGAATGGGGTTAGATTTATTTAAGGCTTTAACAATAAAATTAATTGCCGTTCTTTCAATGCTGCTTTAAAATCGGGCTTCAACAGAAGCGCTTGTTCGATAGCTGATAAGGCTTCGGAAACATTATTCTGAAGCTTAAAAAGCTGTGATTGAATTAGATAAGCCTCCTCTAGAGATTTACTGTCTTTTGAAGAAATAGCCTCCATATAATAGTGTATATGCTGCTGTCCAATAGTAAGTTGTGTGTTGTGTAATACACAAGCCTTTGCTATTAAAAAATGTAATGAATTAACATGCATACTCAGATGAGTTGAGTGTGATAACACAGATTGAAAACACTCCAATTCATTCAGAGAATAAAGTCCATTTTTGTAATTTATTTTTGCTAAATCTTCTCGGCTTGAGTTTTCAAAAACATAAGCTTTTGCAAAATAGCCGTTTGGTTTAGAAAGCTGTTTTAATTGATCAGCATAAATCAGTGCCTTTTCATAACTCCCTCCTAAAAAACTAGGCAGTTGGGTATACAACTCCACCAACGCCCATCGAACATTGATATGAGTTGGATCAAGCTTCGCAGCTGTAAGAAAAGAGGTTTTAACCTTAGAAATTTGACCAATTCCACTTAGCTTACGCTCCTCCTTGGCAAGCTTTCCTAAGACACCCGCATATTTATAGTGGTACGTAACACTGTTAGGGTCAAGGTCCAAAAGAGACTTGTAAGCGACGACTGCTTTACTCCATTGACTTTGAAATCCATAGGCATCTCCCATCAACTCAATTAACACTACGTCTTCAGGTGTTTTAGATAAATAGTGCTCTAAGATTTTAACCGCTAAATCGTAATTTTTAACTTCAACTAAACTATCAAATTCTTGGGTGTAGTTTTGACTTATTAAGAAGAATGGACACAATAAAATTAGTAATAACTTTTTCATGTCTATCATTTTTTAACGGTTTAACATCGCCCACAAACTGTCTTTAAGCTGAACAATACCAGTTTGTGCTACAGAAGAAATAAACAAATAATCGATAGGTAATTCTCCATCTAACTCTTCCTTTAACTCTGCTTTTAATTCATCGTCAAGCATATCACTTTTAGAGATCGCTATTAAGCGGTCTTTATCGAGCATTTCCGGATTATATCGGCGTAGTTCATCCAATAAAATATCATATTGTTTTTTAATATTATCAGCGTCCGCAGGAATCAAAAACAATAAAATAGAGTTCCGTTCAATATGACGTAAAAAATAATGCCCCAACCCTTTTCCTTCTGCGGCACCCTCAATAATCCCGGGAATATCCGCCATCACAAATGACTGGTAATCTCTGTATTCTACAATCCCTAAATTTGGTTTTAAGGTTGTAAATTCATAATCGGCAATTTTAGGTTTTGCCGATGTGATCACTGATAATAATGTTGATTTTCCAGCATTTGGAAATCCAACTAATCCTACATCCGCTAAAATTTTTAGCTCAATAGTAACATATTTTTCAACCATCGGAAGTCCAGGCTGAGCGTAGCGCGGGGTTTGGTTTGTTGACGATCTAAAATGCCAATTTCCTAAACCGCCTTTTCCGCCTTCACAAAGTATGACTTCTTCCTGGTTTTCTGTAATTTCAAAAAGAATTTGATTGGTGTCTGTATCACGAAGCACTGTTCCTAACGGAACCTCAACGTACACATCTTCACCATCAGCTCCAGTACTACGACTTTTACTTCCAGATCCGCCGTGACCAGCTCTAAAATGACGCTTAAATTTCAAGTGGTGTAACGTCCAAAGATGTTCGTTACCGCGAACAATAACATGACCACCACGTCCACCGTCACCACCATCAGGACCGCCCTTGGTGATAAATTTCTCGCGATGAAGGTGT
>JAQXCA010000037.1 GCA_029252105.1 Flavobacteriaceae bacterium
TATGCGGTTGGTCGTGAAGACTTTGATCTGTAGTATAGGAATGTACGGTTGTAATATACGCTTGATTAATCCCACAAAGTGTATTGATAATAGAAAGCATTGGGGCGGCATTATTTGTAGTGCAAGAGGCGTTTGAAATGATTAAATCGTCGTTTTGTAATAAATCGTCATTAACTCCTAAAACAACAGTTTTCAGATCATCATCGGAAGGAGGGACACTCAGAATCACTTTAGAAGCGCCATTATTTATATGATGAATCAAATCACTTTTAGATTTAAATTTTCCAGTGGCTTCAATGACAATATCCACACCATACGGCGTCCAATTGAGGTTTTTAGGTTCGGTTTTATTTAAAACAGGAATTGATTTTTCTCCAATGATAATGTGTGTGTCATTGCTTGAAACAGTTCTTTTTAAGGTACCGTGAATACTATCATATTTTAGTAAATGCGCCAAGGTTCTAGGATCTGCGAGATCGTTAATAGCTACTACTTGAATCGTTGGATGTGATTGAAGGAGTCTAAACACCCGACGACCAATGCGACCAAAGCCATTTATGGCGACCCTAACCATGGTTAGTTAATGTGTTTTTGAGCTTTATAAGAAGATCTTACTAAGGCACTACTTTCAACGTGGCGAAATCCTAAATCTAATCCAATGGCTTCATACTCCTTGAATTGATCTGGAGTGATGAATTGCTTTACAGGTAAATGTTTTTTACTTGGTTGTAAATACTGACCGATCGTAACCACATCAACATCCGCATTTCGTATATCATGCAGCGTTTCAATCACTTCTTCTCGGGTTTCTCCTAGGCCTAACATTAAGCCTGTTTTAGTACGGCGTTGTCCTTGGTCTTTTAAGTATTTTAAAACCCCTAAACTTTTATCGTATTTAGCTTGAATTCGGACTTCACGTGTTAAGCGTCTGACCGTTTCCATGTTGTGTGATACCACTTCTGGTGCGACTTCAATAATGCGATCGATATGTTTTTCAATTCCTTGAAAATCGGGGATCAATGTTTCCATAGTTGTATTTGGATTCATGCGTCTTACGGCTTTCACCGTTTCGGCCCACATGATGCTTCCCATGTCTTTCAAATCATCTCTATCCACACTAGTTAGTACGGCGTGTTTAATGTCCATTATTTTGATGGAACGCGCTACTTTTTCAGGTTCATCCCAATCCACAGTTTCTGGGCGTCCTGTTTTAACGCCACAAAATCCACAAGAACGCGTACAAATATTTCCCAAAATCATAAAGGTAGCAGTACCTTCACCCCAGCATTCGCCCATGTTTGGGCAACTCCCTGAAGCACATATAGTGTTCAGGTTGTATTTGTCAACAAGCCCTCTCAGCTCAGTGTATTTCTTGCCTGTTGGCAGTTTCACACGAAGCCATTTTGGTTTTGGTTGTCTTATAATTGGATTTGAAAGTGTTTCTACAGCCATGCGTTCAAATTGAGCCACAAAGATACAAAGTATTCTTATAAATTAATCATAAAATTGTGAGATACCAAATGCTAAAACTTATTAAAAAAAGAATCCCAAAACAGCTTATAATATGCAGCGTTTTGGAGGGATGCCATACTTTTGGCGTATGCTTACTTGAAATCAAAATATAATTGGTGAGTGCATAAAATGGTGCCGTTAGGAATGATAATATAGTCGCTACTTTTATAAGGCTGCCCATTTCAGAAAGAAAGAAAAAATAAATACTAAGGGTTCCAGTAATTAACACAATACTCCAAACTAAATATCCTTTTGTGAACGATTTTTTAAAGAGTAACTCAGTCGTCTTGTGTAAAGATCGTGGCGAAGCGTCAAGAGTAGTCAAGGTCGTGCTAAACATGGTCGTAAAGGCAGCGATGCCGATAATAATATAGGCCCAATTGCCGAGGCTTTGGGTGTACATTTCAATCAGTTGAACAGAAAATGTACCAGCGCTTCCACTAAAACTTTTTCCACTAGGGTGCATGATAAGTGCGCCAAGCACTACAAAACTAATTCCTAGCAAAATCGTTCCTAAATACCCAATATTAAAATCTAATAAAGCCGTTTTTGGACTGCGTTTTTCGATACCTGAATTTTGCTTTTCAATGGTCCACAGCGAATGCCATACCGAGACATCTAAAGGCGCTGGCATCCATCCCATAAAAGCAATTAAAAATGTAATTTCAAGACTACCCTCAGGCACAAGTTGAGTGAATAAGATAGCATCACTGGAATTGTAAATCGCCATCACGGTGGCGATTAAAGTTGTGAGGGTTAAGGTGATGATAATAACTTTCATCATGACATCTAAAAATTGATATTTTCCAATGTTTAGAATGATAAAACACACACTTAAAATTAGGACTGTCCAAATTTTAATACTGATGAAATCGCCAAATAATGAAGTCGCAATACCAGCCGTTACAATGGTTACTGCCGCTTGAATAGTGAACATGGTTAAGAAGGTTAATACGCCGTAAAGTACCAAAACGCCTTTCCCTAATTTCCGATAACCTTCTAGTAAACTTTCTCCTGTGGCACTAGCATAGCGAGGTCCATATTGAAAAAACGGGTATTTCACCAAGTGAATGAGTAGTAATGCCCAAATAAGCCCAAAACCAAAATCGGCACCGGCACGTGTCGATTGTACTAAGTGAGACACGCCAATAGCAGCACCTGCAAAAAGAAGTCCAGGCCCTAATTTTTGTATAAAGCGTCTCATTTTTTTGTTAAAATAATTTCAGCCAATAGCTTTTTTGCTCTCAAAAGTTTAATTTTCACGTTGTTCACAGGGATGTTGATTTCTTTAGAAATTTCGAGATAAGATAACTCTAAAAAATAACGCAAATTAATAACCTGTTGATAGTGTGGTTTTAATTTTTTTATGTTTTTCAATAGTTCCGCAAGATTTTGCTCTGTGATGAGTTTGTCTTCTGGAGAAGGCGCTTCGTCCTGAATTCGATACACACGTTTTTCATCCTCTTCAGAAGTTTGATTGCTTAGCGATATTTTTTGTTTTCTTAAACTATCCGAATGGGTGTTTTTTGCAATTGTAATCAGCCACGTTTTGAATTTGAAGTTTTCATCAAAGGTCTTTATTTTTTCAAAGGCTTTTGAAAATGTTTCAATAGAGATATCCTCAGCATCATTTTCATTCCGGGTACGCTTAATTAAAAATCCATACACATCATTCCAAAAAGTATGCAACAATAAGTTGAATGCAATTTGATCATTTTCTTTGGCTTTCTGAATGGCTTCGTTTATTTCCAATGTTTAGGTTGTATTTTTCAGCGAAGTTAAATATACTAATTTGTAAAATAATAGTTAAGTGTGTTGAGGTTCAGCACAATCTTTATATTCATCTGGAGTTTTTCCACAAAACCCACAGGCTTCACCATCTGAATTGAGCATAGGATTTTGACTTGCACAAGTTCCTGCAAATTCACCATCTTTTTTAGCCCATATTTTTATTGAAATTCCTCCAACCGGAATTCCTAAAAGTGCTAACGTGATTAAAAGTAGTGTCATCTTATTTTTTTCACAAAGATACACTTTTCAGTAATTGAAGCCTCTTATGTGACTTTTTTTAATTGCTGTGTCCAATTTTAGAAAACTAATTAAATTAACTATTATGAAAAAATTATTTGCAGAATTTTTTGGAACATTTTGGCTTGTTTTTGGAGGTTGTGGTAGTGCAATTTTTGCAGCAGGATACCCAAATTTCGGTATTGGTTCTACAGGAGTTGCATTAGCATTTGGTTTAACTGTTATGACCATGGCTTTTGCAGTGGGTGCTGTTTCAGGCGCACATTTTAACCCTGCAGTAACACTCGGATTGTGGGCTGGTGGTCGTTTTGCTGCCAAAAGTATATTAGGATACGTTATAGCTCAAGTCTTAGGCGGAATTGTAGCTGCAGCAACCTTGTTTTTAATCGTTTCTGGAAAATCCGATTTTATTTCTGTAGAAGGCTTTGCAGCCAATGGTTATGAAGATTTGTCTCCTGGAGGCTACTCAATGGTGTCTGTGTTCATAACTGAATTTGTAACTACTGCTTTTTTCATCATTATTATACTAGGGAGTACAGGTCGGAAAGCCACAAAGAAATTTGCACCTATTGCCATTGGCTTAGCACTCACCTTAATCCACTTGATTAGTATTCCTATATCAAACACTTCTGTAAATCCAGCACGTTCAACGGGTCAAGTATTTTTTGCTGAAGGAGGAGATTATATGGGGCAACTATGGTTATTTTGGTTGGCACCCATTGCTGGAGCAATTGTTGCAGGACTGGTATGCAGACTGAGTAAAAAAGCATAACTATATTTAGCTAGGCATGTTTTAAACGCACTAAAATATTTTTATAAAATATTGACTTCGGTTTCTAAATCAACATCAAAAATAAACTTAATAGCGTTTTGAATTTGAATGGATAGGTTTAAAATATCTAATCCAGAAGCATCTCCGTAGTTGACTAATACTAATGCCTGTTTTGTATGTACTCCGTAACTATCAAAGGTTTTCCCTTTAAATCCAGAAGTTTCAATCAGCCAGCCAGCAGGGATTTTAAAAGAATCTTCAGAAATTTGATACGATGGCATTTGTGGGAATTGCGCTTGTAAACCCTTAAATTTAGATGTAGAAATGATTGGGTTTTTGAAAAAACTACCACTATTTCCAATAATTTTAGGATCAGGTAATTTTGATTTTCTAATGGAAACAACGGCTTTTGAAACATCTTGAATGGTTGGATGCTCTATTCCAGCATTTTTAAGTTCGGTTTCTATTGCGCCGTAGTTTGTTTTTAGTTGGTGATTTTGGCTGCTTAATTCGAACACAACAGAGGTAATAATGTATTGCCCTTTTAATGCTTGCTTAAAAATAGAATTTCTATACCCAAAATTACAATCTTCTTTGGTAAATGTTTTTACCGTTTTCGTTTGAATATTAATAGCTTCACAGCTAACAAAAGAATCTTTTAGTTCAACGCCATAAGCACCGATATTTTGAATTGGAGCAGTGCCAACATTTCCAGGAATTAATGATAAATTTTCAAGGCCTCCAAAATTATAGTTAAGGCACCAACAGACCAAATCATGCCAATTTTCTCCAGCAGCAACTTGCACTTTTACATGAGTATCAGATTTTGAAATTACCGTAATTCCTTTAAGATTGATATGTAACACTAAAGCATCAATACTTTTAGTAAGTAACATGTTACTTCCACCTCCAAGTACCAGTAGGTCTGACGGATTTGTGTCTAATGCTTTCACTAAATCCTCAGTAGAATCTACAGATACAAATTCTTTTGCGTTGACATCAATACCAAATGTATTGAAAGGTTTTAGTGATATGTTTTTTTTAATAATCATTTGCTGTTGAACTGCGTGAGTGCTGCTTTTAAAATCGCAACTGAAACCTTAAGGTCCTCTTTGTTTAGGACATATGCAATCCGTACTTGATTTTTTCCGAGACCTTCGGACGAATAAAACCCTGCTGCAGGTGCTACCATTATAGTTTCGTTATTAAGTCTAAAATCTTCAAGCAACCACTGTGCAAATTCATCTGAGTCTGTGACTGGTAGCTCAACAATACAATAAAAAGCACCATTTGGTTTGGCGACTTTTACCCCTTCTATTTTTTCAAGTTCTTCTACTAAAACATTTCTTCGAACCACATATTCTTCTACGACTTCAGTGAAATAACTGTCAGGAGTGTCCAGGGCAGCTTCACTAGCTATAAGTGCATAAGTTGGTGGTGACAAACGCGCTTGAGCAAATTTTAGGGCTGTATCATGAACTGTTTTATTTCTTGTGACCATACATCCAATTCGTGCGCCACACATACTGTATCGTTTGGAAACAGAATCAATTAGTATCGCATTTGATTCTAAACCATCTTCCTGCATTATGGAATAATGTTCGAGTCCATCATAAGTAAACTCGCGATAGACTTCATCAGAAATTAAAAATAAATCATGTTTTTTAACTAGGGTAGCAAGCTGTTGTATTTCAGTTTTACTATACAGATATCCGGTTGGATTTCCTGGGTTGCAAATTAATATCGCTTTTGTTTTTGGAGTAATCAATGCTTCAAAATCTGCTACAGGAGGTAAGGCGAAATTTGATTCAATACCCGAAACAACAGGCACAACTTTTACGCCTTGTGCAGTAGAAAATCCATTATAATTTGCGTAAAACGGTTCAGGAATAATCACCTCATCTTCTGGGTCCATAATACTCCCAAAAGTAAAAAATAACGCTTCACTTCCTCCGGTGGTTATGATGATATTATCCGCATTGACACGGATATTATTTTTTTTATAATATGCAGCTAATTTCGTGCGATATGCTTCTGAACCTTCAGAGCGACTATAAGCTAAAATATCTAAAGTGTTGTTTCTAACAGCATTTAGTGCTACTTCTGGTGTTTTAATATCCGGTTGTCCAATGTTTAAATGGTATACTTTAACCCCCTCTTTTTTTGCCTGCTCAGCATAAGGCACTAGTTTTCTAATGGGTGATTGTGGCATCAGCGCCCCTTTTTGAGAAATTTTCGGCATTGTTCAGTTTGTGTATTTACTACAAATTTATCTTAAAGTTTGTATAAAATAAAGCCCTTTAACTATTATTTAAAAAAATCTTACGTAAATTGTCTATAACCCCTTACTACTTTTGCCATGCTAATTAAAAAATATCTTAGTATTTTCCTTGTAGTTGGCTGTGTTTTAAATGTATTTTCTCAAGGAAATTTTGAGCTTCAAAATGGTAAAAGCGACAAGATACATTTTAAATTAATCAACAATCTTATTGTTATTCCTGTTACAATTAATGGTGCTTCCTTGTCTTTTTTGTTAGATACGGGTGTTTCTAGACCTATTGTTTTTAATTTTTTCAACTTAAAAGAAAAGTTGTCAATCCACAAAATAGAATTAATTCACATTCAAGGATTGGGTAATGACAAGCCAATTGAAGTGCTGAGATCTTCAAATAATATAATTATAATTGGAGAAGCTATAAACCTTAACCAAGACTTATTTGCAATTATTGATGCCTCTATAAACTTTGCGCCTAGTTTAGGAATCCCAATTCATGGGATTATTGGTTATGATCTTTTTAAAGATTTTGTAGTCGAAATCAATTACAATCAAAAATTCATAAAACTTTATAATCCAAGATTATATACGCCAAAATATTCTAAGAGTTGGAGGGAGTCTAGTTTGAAGTTTTACAATAAAAAACCAATCATAGAAACTAAAGTAACCGTAAACAATAAGGAAATTCCGGTTAATCTTCTAATCGATACAGGAGGTAGTGATGCCTTATGGCTTTTTGAAGATTCTTCTCAATCGCTACCAATTCCAAAACATAATTTTGATGATTTTTTAGGTAAAGGCCTCAGTGGAGCTATTTTTGGGAAACGGGCTGTACTCGCATCGTTTCGTTTAAAAGACTTTCAGTTATATAAAGTCAATGTTGCTTTTCCAGACGCTTCGTCCATTAAAAAAACTAAGATACACGCCTTAAGAAATGGAAGTTTAATGGGAGATGTGCTTCATCGTTTTAATTGGGTATTTGATTATCAGTCACAACAGGTAGCGTTTAAAAAAAATAAATATTTCAAAGCACCTTTTAAATATAATAAAAGCGGAATAGTGATGCAATATGCTGGCGTTCGACTGGTTAAAAAACAAATAAGAATATCAAATGGTATCTCAGATGACCCTTCTGGTTTAAGCGGGTCTCAACCCTCAAATACGATTAACTTTTCTTATAATTATACATTTGAAATAGTACCAGAATTAATTATTTCTGACCTACGACCTGACTCTCCAGCCTATATTGCAGGTCTTAAAATTGGCGATGTGGTTCTTTCAATTAATAATCAGGATCTTAGTTCATTGACTCTCCAAAAGTCGATTGAACAATTTTATGGAAAAGATGGGAAACTCATTAGAATGACGATTGATAGAGGAGGTATCCTTTTTAAATATCAATTTAGACTGCGGGATTTACTGCATAAAAAAAGCACTAATTAAAGTGCTTTAGTTTATTTAAAAAAAAAGTAATTAAGCGTTTACTGCTCTAAAATACTTTTATCTTTATTTTCAATGATGCTAGCTGTCCCTGAATCAATGACAGTCCCTTTAATCTTTAATGCCACCGTAGGTCTTTTTGCATTTGAAGTTACTGTGATTGTTTTTCGAATCGGATTGACTCTTTTTGTGTCATATTTCACTTCAATTTCTCCACTTTCGCCAGGTAAAATAGGTGCTGTTGGTTTTTTTGGAACGGTACATCCACAAGTCGACTTTACAGCAGATACCACCAAAGGGGCATCTCCCGTATTTTTGAATTTAAAGACACGGACTCCGTCGGATCCTTTTTCAATAGTGCCATAATCAATAGTTTCAGATTCAAATTCAATTTTTGCACTATTATCTTGAGCATATAGCCCCAAACTAAAAACGGAAATCAATACTAATGTAAATATGTTTTTCATGGTATAAATGATTTGTTACTGTAAATTTAAGTCCTTTTTTTTAAAACTACAAAAATGCACTCATATAAATCAATTATTAATTCTAAAGAAAATAAAATATAAGTACTTTTGTAAATCAATTTTCAAAAACTATACCAAAGTATGTCTATACCTTCAAAATATGACGCATCAGCTGTTGAAAACAAGTGGTATGATTACTGGATGGCAAATAAATATTTCCATTCGACACCCGATTCCAGAGAGCCTTATACGATTGTAATCCCGCCTCCAAACGTTACGGGAATTTTACATATGGGACATATGCTTAATAATACCATCCAAGATGTTTTGGTTCGCCGTGCTCGTTTACAGGGAAAAAATGCATGTTGGGTTCCTGGAACTGACCATGCCTCTATTGCTACTGAAGCAAAAGTTGTAGCTAAGTTAAAGGAAAAAGGCATTAATAAAAATGACCTTACAAGAGCAGAGTTTATGGATCATGCTTGGGAGTGGACTGAAGAATATGGAGGAGTTATTCTAGAGCAATTAAAGAAACTAGGTTGTTCCTGTGATTGGGATCGAACTAAATTTACGATGGATGATGATATGAGTGAGTCTGTGATTAGTGTATTCATAGACTTGTTTAATAAAGGTTTGATTTATAGAGGGTTTAGAATGGTGAATTGGGATCCTCAAGCTCAAACAACCTTGTCTGATGAAGAAGTGATTTATGAAGAACGTCAAGGAAATTTATATTATTTAAACTATAAAATTCAAGACAGTGATGAAGTGATTACTATAGCGACTACGCGACCAGAGACCATTTTGGGCGATGCTGCTATTTGTATCAATCCCAATGATGAGCGCTATACACACCTCAAAGGAAAAAAAGCCATTGTGCCGTTATGCAACAGAGTGATTCCAATTATAGAAGATGAATATGTAGATATTGAGTTTGGAACGGGCTGTTTAAAAGTAACTCCTGCACATGATGTTAATGATAAGGCACTTGGAGAAAAATATCAACTCGAAGTAATTGATATATTTAATGCAGATGCAACACTAAATAGTTTTGGACTGCATTATGAAGGTAAAGACCGTTTTGTTGTTCGAAAAGAAATTGCCAAAGAGCTGGAGTCTCAAGGGTTTCTCACTAAAACGGAACAACACATACATAAAGTTGGGACATCGGAACGCACCAAAGAAGTGATCGAACCTCGTCTTTCCGATCAGTGGTTTTTAAAAATGGAAACGCTAGCACAACCAGCGATTAAAGCCGTTCTAGAAGATCATACTATTAAATTATTTCCAAAGAAATTTGAAAACACCTACCGTCATTGGATGGAAAATATCCGCGATTGGAATATCTCAAGACAACTGTTTTGGGGTCAACAAATTCCTGCCTATTATTTTGGAGATGGTAAAGACGATTTTGTAGTCGCTGAATCTATTGATAAAGCGTTAGAGTTAGCAAAAAACAAATCTGGAAATACAGCATTAAAGCTTGAAAATTTAACACAAGATAAAGATGTACTTGATACTTGGTTTTCCTCTTGGTTGTGGCCAATGTCTGTGTTTGATGGTATTCGAAATCCAGAAAATGAAGATATTAAATATTACTATCCAACAAACGACCTTGTAACTGGTCCAGATATTTTATTTTTCTGGGTGGCACGTATGATTGTAGCGGGTCATGAATATAAAGACCAAAAGCCATTCAATAATGTGTACTTCACAGGTCTTGTACGTGACAAGCAGCGCCGCAAAATGAGTAAGTCGTTAGGAAATTCTCCGGACGCCTTAAAACTTATAGAAGACTTTGGAGCAGATGGTGTTCGTGTGGGATTATTATTAAGTTCAGCAGCTGGAAATGATTTAATGTTTGATGAAGCACTTTGTCAGCAAGGAAAAGCGTTCGGCAATAAAATATGGAACGCATTCCGACTCATTGAGGGTTGGAAGGTAGCGGATATTGAGCAACCAGCGTATGCGATCTCCGCAATTGAGTGGTATCAAGCAAAGTTTCAGAAAACCCTGCTTGAAATTGAAGATCACTTTAGTAAATATCGATTAAGTGATGCTTTGATGACTACTTATAAATTAATTTGGGATGACTTTTGTTCTTGGCTGCTAGAAATGGTGAAACCAGCTTATGGGGCACCAATTGATAAGAAAACCTATGATGCTGTTGTAGCGATTCTAGAATCAAATCTGAAAATTTTACATCCGTTTATGCCATTTCTTACTGAAGAAATCTGGCAATATTTAGATAAAAGAGCGCCAGAGCAAGCTCTAATTGTTGCGTCTTGGCCTAAACCTAAATCGTACGATCAAACACTGTTAGAGGGCTTTGAATTTGCTTCTGAAGTAGTGTCTGGTATCCGAACCATTCGAAAAGAAAAAAACATAGCATTTAAGAATACTATTGAATTTTTGGTATTGAATAATGAGTCTCAAACTAAAGATTTTGATTCCATTATTTTAAAATTAGGAAATATTTCAGCACTAAAGTATACTACTGAAGCGGTTGATAATGCGTTGTCGTTTAGAGTAAAATCAAATGAGTATTTCATTCCAGCAAATGATACTATTGATGTTGCTGCTGAACTATTAAAATTAGAAGAGGAACTTAGTTATACAGAAGGGTTTTTAAAATCTGTTCAGAAAAAATTATCTAACGAACGTTTTGTTTCGGGAGCTCCTGAACAGGTTGTAGCAAGTGAAAAGAAAAAAGAAGCGGACGCTATTGCAAAGATTGAAACGCTTAATGCTAGTCTGAAAAACTTAAAATAATCTTATTTCCGGTAGATTAAGTAAGTGTTTGCCAGGTCGATATAACATTGTTTTGCTTGGTCTTGAGTGATATCCTCGACCTGAAAAAGTGCATTGGTTTTAAACGCATTTATAATCGCTTTACTACTACTAGGTCTGCTGTAATCGTTTGTGGCTTTTTTGTAATAAGCATATAGTTTCAATAGAACGTCAGCAGGAAAAGGATCCTGGTGACCGTTGATACTATCAACAGCTTCTCTAAATTCTATATCTAAGGCCTCTGAGTTCATACTATACTTCAGCGATGACACATTCGCCGCCTTTTACTTTTTGATTGAGTTTAACTTTAATATTGGTGTCTAATGGAAGAAATAAATCCACTCGAGATCCAAATTTTATAAATCCAGCATCGCTACCTTGTTCTACGGTCTGACCTTCTTTAGCATAGTTGACAATACGTCTTGCCAAAGCTCCAGCAATTTGTCTGTAAAGCACCTTTCCATAGGTTTTATTTTCAACAACAATAGTAGTCCGTTCATTATCTGTACTCGCTTTTGGATGCCATGCTACTAAATATTTTCCAGGATGATACTTACTGAATAGCACAGCGCCACTTATAGGGTAACGAGTAACATGTACATTGATAGGGGACATAAAAATGCTAACTTGTAAACGTTTTCCTTTAAAATATTCTGTTTCTTCAACCTCTTCTATAACAACAACTTTTCCGTCAACTGGAGCAATAACTTGACTTTCGTTTTGTTGGGTGTACCGCTTAGGATTTCTAAAAAATTGTAATATAAGCACAAGAATCACCACCAAGGAAAACTGAATCAGTTTTGCAATCCAAGGTATCTGTATACTGTCAGCTAATAGAGTTATAACGATTACAAGTGCGAGTGTTATGAAAATTATTTTTTGACCTTCTTTATGAAACATAGTTTAATATTCTTAAAAATAAATAAATAAATGGAGCCGCAAATATAGCACTATCTAAGCGATCTAATAGCCCTCCATGTCCTGGCATTATTCTACCACTGTCTTTTACTTCAGCCTGACGTTTATATTTGGATTCTACTAAGTCGCCTAAAGTTCCAAAAACACTCACTATAACGCTGATAATTAGCCAATTGGTAAAAGGGGTGGAATTGGTGTAATAGGCAATAACATAACTACCAAGGGCTGCAAAAAATACACCTCCTAAAAATCCTTCTACTGTTTTTTTTGGAGAAATGCTTTCAAAAAGTTTTTGTTTTCCAAAATTCTTGCCAATTATATAGGCAAACGTGTCATTTATCCAAATTAAAATGAAAATATACATTATGTTTTCGGCACTATAATTCTCAAAGTTTAAGGCGATTAAAAGCAAGAATACAAATCCACTACTCACATAGAACGTTGTATTTATAAAATGATTTGAAAGTAAGGTAGGTAGACTTTTTGAAGAAAATAAATCTCTAACCAGTAACAAATTTACAAAGACACATATAACAAGTAGTATTTGTGAAATATCCGACAGACTGTCAAGAGAAGGAAATAAGTATTCCCAAAACGCTACCGACAAAAACAATACTGTAAAAATGATGTATGAAGCGATGTTCTTTTGATGAATTAGTTTGTTGAACTCTGCTAAACAAATCAATCCAAATGAGAAAAACAGTGCGATACATGCATATTTAAATTGAAGTGAACCAATCAAAATAGTTGCAAATAATATACCCGATAAAGCTCTTGTGATTAGTTCTTTCAATGTTTATTATTATAAATTTTCTAGCAGTAGCAAATATAGGTTTTTTGTACTACTTCCATAACTGAGAAAATTATTGGAGTTGTTAGTCTTAAAATGTTTTATGGTAGTGATGTTTGAGGGAATTTTTGTCTTGCTCTTAGCTTTAATTCCTTGAAGACCTTCGCTAATAGTATTCACAAACTGACTAGTAGTGGCAAATACGATGAAGTTTTTTGGCAATTCAACTAGTTTTTTTTCAGCAATTTGATTAGAGGATATAAGTAATGACCCATCATTTGCAATTAAAGACTCGCAAGTTGTAAACAGAAATTCTGAAGCATCCGATTTTTGAATTGTATCGGATTTTAAGCTTTTGAATTTTTTTTTCAAATGCGTGTTGAAAATAAGTGCTTTTTTTTTATCCCAATTATTTTCTTCAATTATTTTATCAAGAAACGTATGGACTTCATCCATGTTTTCACAATAGAGAAATTTTCCGCCATTTTTATTAAAGTTGATGGTAAACACCTCGTCCAACGGAAGTTGAGCAGTGTCTAAATAAGGGTTCTGATTTTTTTGATCAGTTTCCTCTTTAGAAGCTTCCGTTTTTGAACCAAATATTTTGCGAAATACACTCATTTTTTATCGTCATATAAGCTTTGAACTTATACTCTCCCAAAGGTAAAAAAATAAGAATTAATAAAAAGTTATTTTAGACTTATTCTTCCTCCTCTTCTTTCAATGTAGTTTTTACAGCTGCTTCTACTACAAAAGGACGTTTTCCAAAGATGGCTTCTAAGTTGTCTTTGAAAATGACTTCTTTTTTCAAAAGGACTTCTGCGAGTTCACTTAACTTTTCTTTGTTTTCTTCTAATAATTTTATAGCACGCTCATACTGAGTTTCAATAATACTGGAGATTTCTTTATCAATCAATTCAGCAGTTTGTTCGCTGTAGGGCTTAGAAAATCCATAGTCGTTCTGTCCTGATGAATCGTAATATGTTAAATTACCAATTTTATCGCTTAGTCCATACACCGTCACCATAGCTCTTGCTTGTTTGGTCACTTTTTCTAAGTCACTCAAAGCACCTGTAGAAATTTTATCAAAGATAACTTTTTCAGCGGCTCTACCTCCTAAGGCTGCACACATTTCATCTAGCATTTGTTCAGGTCTCACAATTAGACGTTCCTCTGGAAGATACCAAGCAGCGCCTAAGGAACGCCCTCTAGGTACAATAGTAACCTTTACAAGTGGAGAGGCGTGCTCTAACATCCAACTGACGGTTGCATGGCCAGCTTCATGAAAGGCAACCGCTCTTTTCTCACTAGGAGTGATAATTTTATTTTTCTTTTCAAGTCCTCCAATAATCCGATCTACAGCATCTAAGAAATCTTGTTTTTCAACTGCTTTTTTGTTGTTACGAGCAGCAATAAGTGCCGCCTCGTTACAAACGTTAGCAATATCAGCTCCTGAAAAACCAGGAGTTTGTTTGGATAAAAAGTCGGTATCTAAGTTTTTGTCTTTTTTCAAAGGTTTTAAATGGACTTCAAAAATCTCTTTACGTTCTCTGATATCTGGTAAGTCCACATAAATTTGACGGTCAAAACGTCCCGCTCTCATTAGAGCTTTGTCCAGTACATCTGCTCGGTTAGTCGCTGCCAAAACAATAACGTTTGTATTGGTTCCAAAACCATCCATTTCAGTCAATAATTGGTTTAGGGTATTCTCCCTTTCATCGTTAGAACCTGACATGTTGTTTTTGCCTCTGGCACGTCCAATGGCATCAATTTCATCTATAAAAATGATTGAAGGTGATTTTTCTTTCGCTTGTTTAAATAAATCTCTTACTCTTGAGGCACCAACCCCTACAAACATTTCAACAAAATCAGATCCTGATAAAGAGAAAAATGGAGCTTTAGCTTCACCTGCAACAGCTTTTGCTAACAATGTTTTTCCAGTTCCTGGAGGGCCCACAAGTAATGCGCCTTTTGGGATTTTACCTCCTAAGGCAGTATATTTATCTGGATGTTTAAGGAAATCAACGATCTCTTGAATTTCTTCTTTAGCACCTTCTAATCCAGCCACATCTTGGAATGTTGTTTTGGTTTCTAGTTTTTCGTCGAATAACTTAGCTTTAGATTTTCCAATATTGAAAATTTGACCGCCTGGACCACCACCACCACCACCAGACATACGTCTCATGATGAAAATCCACACTCCAATAATTAAAATAAAAGGAATGAGTGATGAAAAAATATCCCCCCACGGATTGCTTTCTGTTTTAAAATTTAAAGCAGTGTCTAATTGTTCTTCTTGGATAGTATCTTCGAGTTGTTTTTGAAATAACTGCACATCTCCAAATTCAAATTGATAACTCGGTCCACCAGCTCCTACTGGAAAAAGTTGTTCTTTTTGAGTTTTTTTGTGAATATCTTTACTGGACGCTTTAGTGGTTAGATATACTAAAGCTTCTCTTTTGTTGACGATTTCAACTTTTTTGACATCGCCGTTTCTAAGAAATTTGAAAAATTGAGATGGGGTTGTCGAAACTCCTGATGAATTTCCTAAACCTCCAGAAAACACATTGAAAACTAAGAAAAGTACAATGGCAATCCCGTAAATCCAATACGCATTAAATTTTGTGTTTTTAGGTTTTTTATCTTCAGACATGAATTGGTTTTTAGTAACTAGTTTCTATTTCGGTAATCTTGGCATCGCCCCAAAGGTTTTCAATATCGTAGTATTCACGAATGTGTTTTTGAAACACATGAACAACAACATGGACATAATCCATAAGCACCCACTCGCCGTTTTCACTACCTTCAACATGCCAAGGTTTATCTTTGGTGTTTTTACTCACTTTTTTTTGTATTGAACTAACAATAGCGTTGACCTGTGTGTTTGAAGTTCCATCACAAATGATGAAATAATCACAAACTGTATTTTCTATAGCTCTAAGATCTAAAATAGTTATATTTTGACCTTTAACATCTTCAATTCCATTAATTGTGAAAGTGATGAGTTCATCTGCGCTAGGTGTGTTTTTTGTCATGAAATAATTTTACTGTGCAAATTTATTACTTTTTTGGCTCTAAACCCTTTATATTGTCTTAATAATATTATAATTTAGATCCACAATTTGAACTATGCAGTTAATCAAAATTAATGCCACTGATTCTACCAATACTTATTTAAAACAATTGTTGGGTGAAACTCTTGTAACCGATTTTTCTGTTGTGATTACCAAAAACCAAACGCAAGGAAAAGGTCAAAGAGGCGAAAAGTGGATTTCTGAGAAAGGTAAGAATCTGACATTTAGTATTTTAAAAATAAAACCATTAATTGCAGTAGACCGGCAATTTCTATTAAGTTCCTTAGTGTCTTTGTCTATAATCAAAACACTTGAGAGCTATAATATTCCAAATCTATCGATTAAATGGCCGAACGACATTTTGTCAGACCATCATAAAATTGCGGGCATTTTAATAGAAAACATAATTAAAACTCAACACATTGAATCTTCAGTGATTGGGATTGGACTCAATGTCAATCAAAATACATTTGTTGGACTGCCTAAGGTCACATCTTTGAAAAATATTTTAGGAAGATCTGTCGATATGGACGAATTATTACACCAACTCATTCATAAAATTCAACATTATTTCAGTGTCTACGAAAAAAATGGAGAGGATATCTTAAACGCTGAATACGAATCGTATTTGTTTCGAAAGGACAAACCATCCACATTTGAACTTCCGGATCACTCTTTATTCACTGGTATTATAAGAGGAGTAACGGATACTGGTAAACTACGATTGCAAACAGAAAACGCCACAAAAGAGTTTGACCTAAAAGAACTTAGATTAGTGTACTAAACGGATTTAGGAATATTTACGGCTAAGGTTTCAATGAATTTTGAAATCGGATTTTTAATCATCATTGCCATCATTGGATTAAAATCGCCCTCAAACGTCAGTTGTACAGCACTCTGAATATCGGCAACGGATTCAATTTTAGCAGTCAATGAAAAATCTAACTTACCACCTGCAGCTCCTAAGACTATAGTATGTGGGGATTCCAATGATTTTTTTTTCAAAACAATTTCGGGCATCCCACTTAATGCAAATAAAAATTTGTCAGTATCTAAAACTTCAAATTTACTGATATTTTCAGGCATCAATTGTTTGAAATTTTCAATAGCTGATAGAAAATTAAAAACGTCTTGAGCAGATTTTTCGAGGCTAACTTTTGGTGATTCTAATTTCATATTTATAGTTATTTACCAGTCCATTCCGACGGATTTGAATTCCAGTTTGATAAAATGGTTGCTTCAGTTTGGTTAATGAAGTTAGTGTCTAAAGCTTGTTCTAACAGGCTCTCATAATTACTGAGTGTAAAAAGAGAAACATTATTTGTTTTAAAATTCTCTTTAGAAACCTCAAAACCATATGTAAAAATAGCGACCATCCCTTTAACATTGACTTCGGCTGATTTGAGTGCGTCAACAGCAATTAAACTGCTTTTACCTGTACTTATTAAATCTTCTACAACCACTACATTTTGACCTTTTTCAACAAACCCTTCAATTTGATTTTGCCGCCCATGTTTCTTTGCTTCAGGACGTACATATACAAAAGGAAGTCCAAGATATTCTGCTACGAGTGCTCCAATTCCAATGGCACCGGTGGCAACTCCAGCAATCACATCAGGTTTGCCAAATTCTATTTCAATGTTTTTGGCGAGTTCTTCTTTGATATAATTTCTTACTGCGGGAAATGATAGTACCATTCTGTTGTCACAATAGATAGGAGATTTCCATCCAGAAGCCCAAGTAAAAGGGTCTTTTGGGTTTAGTTTTATGGCATTTATTTGAAGTAATACTTCTGCAGTTTTTTTGGCAATACTTTTGTTAAAAATCATGTGTCAAAATTACTAAAAATAACTACTTTTACTTTCTATTAATTAGTTTTTAATTAACAATGTATAAAATTTTTGTTGGTAATAAACCAATAGTCCTAACAACTGAGTTGGAAACTGAAACAGATTTCAAGAATTTTATGATTGATTCAGTGGATATCAACAAAGTTCTTGCAAAACTTAAAAAAGATAAATACAAATCTGTTCGCTTAGTTGGCGTAGATAAAGATGTGCTTCTTAAAAAGTTTCTAGCCTTGCTTCCAAACGTCATTGCTGGGGGTGGAAAGGTTTACAATGCTAATAATGAAATACTATTTATTTTTAGAAATGGAAAGTGGGACCTTCCAAAAGGTAAAGCTGAAGCTAAGGAAACAATTAATCAAACTGCACTTCGAGAGGTAGAAGAAGAAACAGGAATTACAGGACTATCTATTACTAAGCCTCTAGAAATTACCTATCATATTTTTAAAAGAAATGATCGCCATTACATTAAGGTGACGTATTGGTTTCAAATGTATTCTGAATATGAAGGGGAGTTGATTCCACAAGAAAAAGAAGGGATTACAAAAGTAAAATGGATCGCCGAAACCAAACTAAAAAAAGTGTTAAATAATTCCTATTCTAACATCAAACTGCTCATTTAAAGTTAGTTAACATTTTAGTTCTATAAAAATCTTCAAATAAAAGGCCTTTAGAGTTGCTATCCCTACCAATAAGTTTATTTTTGCCCAGCAAAAATGAAACAAAATGATGGAGTTTATTAGTAAGCGTTCTAGTAATGTAAAAAATGATATTTTAAGTGGGCTGACAGTAGCTTTGGCTTTAGTGCCTGAAGCAGTTGCCTTTGCTTTTGTAGCAGGAGTTGACCCTTTAGTCGGGTTGTATGCTGCTTTTATGATAGGATTAATTACGTCAATATTTGGTGGTCGTCCAGGAATGATTAGTGGAGCAACAGGAGCCTTAGCAGTAGTTATGGTAAGTCTTGTCGCGCGTGGAAATGCTATGGGAGTTGAAGGCGATGAATTAGGACTCTATTATCTTTTTATGACCGTCATTTTAATGGGTGTCATTCAGATTTTAGCAGGTGTTTTTAAACTTGGTAAATTTGTGCGTTTGATTCCACACCCTGTTATGATGGGCTTTGTAAATGGTTTAGCAATTGTTATATTTCTATCTCAACTAAGTATGTTCATGACTTCTGAAAATGGCGATATGGTATGGATGCATGGCACTCCTTTATGGACGATGGTAGGGCTTGTTGGGCTTACAATGGCGATTATGTTTGGTCTGCCACAACTCACAAAAAAACTACCTGAAGCCCTTGTTGCAATTTTAGTCGTTTCTGCAATTGTTATTTTTGGAAATTTAGATGTTGCTACTGTTGGAAGTTTTATTAGAGATGGTGGTGGCGATGGTCTTAAAGGAGGATTACCACTTCCACAATGGGCTATTTTTGAAAAGATTCCACTTAATTTTGAAACTTTAAAATTTATAGGTCCATATGCACTTATTCTTGCAGCAATTGGACTGATTGAATCCTTAATGACGTTAAATTTAATTGATGAACTCACTGAAACCCGTGGAAACTCCAATAGGGAATGTATGGCTCAAGGCGGTGCAAACATTATCACAGGTCTGTTTGGTGGTATGGGAGGTTGCGCAATGATTGGGCAATCTATAATCAATATTAAAGGTGGAGGTAGAGGACGACTTTCTGGAATTGTAGCAGCATTAGCGTTGTTAGCATTTATTTTATTTGCATCAGGACTTATAGAACAAGTTCCGATTGCTGCTTTGGTAGGCGTAATGTTTATGGTAGTAATCGGTACCTTTGCATGGTCAAGTTTTAGAATTATTAATAAAATCCCAAAAACAGATGTATTTGTATTGATATTAGTCTCGTCTATGACGGTCTTTTTTGATTTGGCAATTGCTGTTATTTCAGGCGTGATTGTGAGTGCACTTGTGTTTTCTTGGGAAAACGCGAAACGTATTCGTGCTCGAAAACGCATCAAAGATGATGGCACAAAAGTATACGAACTTTGGGGCCCATTATTCTTTGGAAGTATTACAGCTTTTAATGATAAGTTTGATGTAAAAAATGACCCACAGTCAGTGGAAATTGATTTTGTTGAATCTCGTGTAAGTGACCATTCTGCCATCGAAGCAATTTCTAATTTGGTAGCTAAATATAAAGAAGAAGGCAAAACAATTCACCTGAAACACCTTAGCGAAGATTGTAAGATTTTATTATACAAATCGAGTCCAATTTTTAAAGACGTAATCTTAGAAGCCATTGATGATCCCCGTTACCATTTAGCTGAAAACCCAGAAGCATTTTCTAAAGCCCTTTCAGAGTATAAGCTGTAATATTATTTGATGCGTACAGCGTTAGGAACTAATTTTTTGTAATTCCCATCATAGCGAATAATTTCTCTAACAATAGAGGAAGAGATGAATGAAGTTTGAGCAGACGTTAGTAAAAAGACCGTTTCGAGAGTAGATAAATGTCTATTCGTGTGCGCAATTGCTTTTTCAAATTCAAAATCGGCAGGGTTTCTAAGACCTCTTAAAATAAATTCAACTCCAATTGCTTTACAGAAATCGATTGTTAATCCACTATAGGACACAACAGATACTTTTGGATTATCTTTAAAAGTAGTTTCGATAAATGCAATACGTTCTTCTAAAGAAAACATATAATTTTTAGAAGAATTTTCGCCGATAGCAATAATCACTTCATCAAACAAGGTTACTCCTCTGTTAATGATGTCC
>JAQXCA010000048.1 GCA_029252105.1 Flavobacteriaceae bacterium
AACAGAGATGAGTCTCGACTCATGGTCTTGAACAGGAAAGAGCAAACCATCGAACATAAAATGTTTAAAGATTTGATCAATTATTTTGATGAGGATGATGTGATGATTCTTAACGACACCAAAGTATTTCCGGCAAGACTGTTTGGGAATAAAGAAAAAACGGGTGCTCGTATAGAAGTTTTTCTTCTTAGAGAGCTCAATGCAGAACAACGTCTTTGGGATGTATTAGTAGATCCCGCCCGAAAAATTAGAATTGGTAATAAATTATACTTTGGTGAAGATGAATCTTTAGTTGCTGAGGTTATTGATAATACAACATCAAGAGGTCGTACCCTTCGTTTTTTGTATGATGGATCTTATGAAGAATTTAGAAAAAAACTAACTGAACTTGGTCAAACTCCGTTGCCAAAATATATCAACCGAGAAGTTGAACCAGAAGATGAAGAGCGTTACCAAACAATTTATGCTAAAAATGAAGGTGCAGTTGCAGCGCCAACCGCAGGACTTCACTTTTCTAAGCATTTATTGAAACGTCTAGAAATCAAAGGTGTTAATTTTGCTGAAATCACGTTACATGTCGGCTTAGGAACCTTTAACCCTGTTGAAGTCGAAGATCTTTCTAAACATAAAATGGATAGTGAAGAAATTATTATTCCTGGAACTACAGCCACAACGATTAATAAAGCATTGGATGAAAAACGCCGTATCTGTGCTGTTGGAACCACGGCTATGCGTGCTATTGAAAGTTCGGTGTCTTCTAAAGGTAATTTAAACGAGTATGCCGGATGGACCAATAAATTTATTTTCCCTCCTTTTGAGTTTTCAATTGCAAACTGTATGATTACAAATTTTCATACACCAAAATCAACACTATTAATGATGACTGCTGCATTTGGAGGTCATGATTTTGTGAAAAGAGCTTACGAAGAAGCCGTTAAAGAAAAATATAAGTTTTACAGCTACGGTGATGCCATGCTAATCATTTAATAAACGTTAAAAGCCTCATAACAGAGGCTTTTTTTATCTCCATCAATTATTCACCTGATATGAGTTCCATTAAAAAAGACATACGTGCATTGTCTAAAGAAGACCTTCGATCTTTTTTCACAACGCAAGGCGATCAAGCGTTTAGAGGCACACAAGTCTATGAATGGCTTTGGCAAAAAGGGGCACATCACTTTGATGACATGACCAACTTGTCAAAAGATACGCGTCAGATGTTAGATGCAAACTTTAGCATCAATCACATTAAAGTGGATTCAATGCAACGAAGCTTAGACGGCACAATTAAAAATGGTATTCGTCTTCATGATGGAATGATTGTAGAATCAGTTTTGATTCCGACGGCCAAACGATCCACTGCTTGTGTATCGTCTCAAGTTGGCTGTAGTCTAGATTGCAAATTTTGTGCGACTTCGCGTTTAAAACGTATGCGAAACCTCAATCCAGATGAGATTTATGATCAAGTCGTAGCTATCGATAAACAAAGTAAATTATACCACGATCGCCCACTTTCCAACATTGTGTTTATGGGAATGGGAGAGCCGTTGATGAATTATAATAACGTCCTTAAAGCTATTGATAAAATCACCTCCAAAGAAGGATTAGGGATGTCTCCAAAGCGTATTGTAGTATCCACATCTGGAGTGCCAAAAATGATTAAAAAAATGGCAGATGATCAGGTTAAATTTAACTTGGCCGTGTCTCTTCATTCCGCAATTGATAGTGTCCGAACATCTATTATGCCGTTTAATGAAACCTTTCCTTTAAAAGATTTAAGAGAATCACTACAACATTGGTATGCAGCCACCAATCGCATTATCACTTATGAATACGTCGTATGGGAAGGCATTAACGATACTAAAACCGACATTGACGCGCTGATAAAGTTCTGTCAATTTGCGCCTAGTAAAGTCAATCTTATAGAATACAATCCCATTGATGACGGCATCTTTCAACAGGCCAATTCTACTGCTATCGACTTATATGTATCAATGTTAGAAGCAAAAAACATTACGGTCACTGTTCGCCGTTCACGTGGCAAAGATATTGATGCTGCTTGTGGACAACTCGCCAATAAAGACAAGGCCTAGAAACGTAGCCTCAAAAAAAACTTAAGGAGCAGGATTTGGGATTGTTGCGTGAATAGCATCAATACGATCTAAAGTTTCCTGCGTGAGTTCAGTGTTAATACTCTCTATATTTTCTTTAAGCTGATCCAAATTAGTGGCGCCAATAATGTTGCTCGTTACAAATGGTCTTTGGTTTACAAAAGCTAAAGACAATGTTGTTAAACTTATCCCTAAGTTTTGAGCTAATTTCATATACTGCTTGGTTGCTTCAGTGGATTGTGTACTGCTATAGCGAGCAAAACGCGGAAATAATTTTAGACGTGCATTATCGGCAGCAGTACCCTCAATATATTTTCCAGACAGTACGCCAAAGGCTAAAGGAGAATAGGCTAAAAGCCCAATGTTTTCTCGCAAAGACACTTCTGCTAAATCGCCTTCATACACACGATTCAATAACGAATAGGCATTTTGAGCTGTACTAATAGCGGTTAGATTGTCTTTTCTGATTTCTTCTACATAACGCATTGTACCCCAAGCTTTTTCGTTAGAAATACCAATGGCTCTGATTTTACCAGCATCGACAAAACTTTCTAATGCATGTAAAACGTCATTAAAATTATCAACCCATGGATCGTTTGGACTTGGCTTAAAATCTCGTACTCCAAAAGTATTGGTATGACGCTCTGGCCAATGGAGTTGATACAAGTCGATGTAGTCTGTTTGTAAGCGTCCGAGTTCCAAATCGATTGCTTCTTTAATGGTATTAGCACTAAATCCAGAGGTTCTAATATGGGCAGTGTAGTCGCCAATTCCTGCAATTTTACTTGCTATTATAACCTTATCTCTAGTGTTGTTTTTTTTAAGCCAGGTACCAATATACTTACTCGTTAGTCCTTGAGTTTCTGCCGTGGCAGGCACCGGATACAGTTCCGCCGTATCAATGAAATTAACCCCGTGATCGAGCGCATAATCCATTTGTGCATGGCCTTCCGCTTCTGTGTTTTGGTTTCCCCAGGTCATCGTTCCTAGGCATATTTTACTTACTTTAATAGCTGTACTTGGAAGTGTGGTGTATTTCATTAATCGTTATTTAAAAGCTTTGATATTTCGTCTAATTTTGGGGTTAATACGATTTCAATTCGTCTGTTTTTGGATTTCCCTTCAGTCGTTTCGTTTGAAGCAATTGGCGCAAATTCGCCACGGCCAGCCGCTGTTAAGCTTTTTGGATTGATCGCGGTATTTTCACTCAAAATTTGAACGATTGCAGTGGCGCGTTTGGTGGAGAGATCCCAGTTATTAGCAATTTGTCCACGACTTGAAAAAGGATCATTATCCGTATGGCCTTCGATCAAAACGACAATGTCAGGATTGTCTTCCAAAACGGTTCCTAACTGTTCGATAGCTACACGACCTTCTGTACCAACAGCCCAGCTGCCCGACTTGAACAATAATTTATTTTCCATAGACACATATACTTTTCCATCGCGTTGTTCCACGGTGAGTCCTTTGCCCTCAAAAGCAGTAAGTGCCTTAGAAATCGCATTTTTCAAATCTAGCATTGCTTGATCTTTGGAAGCAATCAGCGCTTCTAATTCTGCAATGCGTTGTGAGCGCTCTTGCATGTCTGCTTCGAGTTTTAAAAGTCGATCATTTTCTGCCTCTAAAGCTAGTTCTTTGGCTTCTAACTGTGCCAAAAGCTCTCTATTTTTTTGGACATTATCAGCGATGGCAATTGAACTATTTTGCTCTAAGGCTGTATAAGCGTCATTCAGAGTATCGTACTTTTTTTGAAGTGCTGTCACATCTTGTTGCAGTTGATTGCGTTCTAAAAGGGTTGCATCATAATCACTTTGCAATTGATCAAACTGATTTTGAAGCGTGTTTTTATCATTTAAAACCCCTTCACTATCGGCATTTAAAGTGTCATAATCATTTTTAAGGGTTGTGTACTTCCCTTCTAATTCCTTATAAAGTTTTGAGGACACACATGAAATAGTTGTGAAGCTTAGAACGGTTAAAATTAAGAGTCTTTTGATCATTGTATGTTAATTTATTAAATTATGTTTTATTGTAATTCAACTAAAACAGGACAGTGGTCACTATGAACTGCTTCAGACAGGATAACGGCGCGTTTTAGTTTTTCGTGTAAGGGTTGCGAAACTAATGTATAATCCAATCGCCACCCTTTGTTGTTGGCGCGTGAATTGGCGCGGTAACTCCACCAGCTATAATTATGAGGTTCTGAATTAAATTCGCGAAACGCATCTATAAAACCATTCCCCAAAAATCGGGTCATCCATTCACGTTCTTGAGGTAAAAAACCAGAAACATTTTTGTTTCTTACGGGATCATGAATGTCAATTGCTTGATGACAAATGTTATAATCGCCACAAATTATCAGGTTAGGCGCTTCTTTTTTAAGCGTATTTATATAGTCTTGAAACAAGTTCATATACTCTAACTTATGTTCTAAGCGTGCCAAATTGGTGCCCGAAGGCAAATATAGACTCATCACCGAAACACCATCAAAATCTGCTCGGATATTACGACCTTCAAAATCCATAGATTCAATTCCAGTCCCGTACTCCACATGAGTTGGTTTTGTCTTCGATAATATAGCCACTCCACTGTAGCCCTTTTTTTGAGCACTAAACCAATAGTTATACGCATAGCCTGCAGCTTCAAAAACACTTAAATCCAGTTGGTCTTCTTGTGCTTTAATTTCTTGTAAACAGATCACATCTGGATTGGCACTTTTAAGCCAATCTATAAAGCCTTTCTTGAGCGCTGCTCTAATTCCATTAACGTTATAAGAAATAATTTTCATCTATTGTGATAATAATTTTAGCTAAAATAATTAATAGAGTACTTTTACCCTAAATATTTAGTCTTGTTTTAACGCAAACTATCAACAAAATATTTTAGGATGTTTTTAGTTTAAGAGTCATGATGAAGCATTGTTTGATCGTTTTATTCCTTTTATCCCTCACAGATTCCTGGTCGCAAGAGGGATTGTCTCTGTATAGAATAAAAAAAATAGCAGTCAAGGATACCATTCAAATTGATAGTGTGAGTATCAACCCTTCTAAATTTTCTGTAACAAATTTAAAAAATGAGCCTATTCAGGATTCATTATACACTATAAATTTTGAAGCTGCTGTGCTGACTTTTTCTAATCCGATAGATGCAGATTTTATTATAGTCAAGTATTTAAACTATCCAAAATTTATAACTAAAACCTATCAAGAATTAGATGAACGCATCATTGTAAATAGTACAGGAAGCCTTCAAAAACTATATCAATTATCGCAACCGAATTCGAAACGTACGGTTGCGCCTTTTGATGGTTTAGCTTCTTCAGGAAGTATCTCTAGAGGGGTGACTATTGGGAACAATCAAAATTCGGTATTAAACAGTGAGCTTGATCTTCAGATTAGCGGAAAGTTAAATGATAAAGTGACCTTACGGGCTTCGATTCAAGACTCAAATATTCCACTTCAAGAAAGTGGATATTCACAGCAGTTGGATGAATTTGACCAAGTGTTTATCGAAGTTTTTAGTGACCGTTGGGGGATTAGAGCAGGGGATATTGATTTAGAGAATTCAGAGTCTTATTTCTCAAAATTTTCTAAACGGGTTCAAGGGCTTTCATTAACGACTAATTTTAAAACTCAAGATTCGGAATTTACTGCTTATGCTGCGGGAGCTCTTGTTCGTGGCCAATTCTCCTCAAGCCAATTTGTTGGACAGGAAGGGAATCAAGGACCATATAAATTGGTAGGCCCAAACAATGAACTTTATGTTTTAGTTGTCTCTGGAAGTGAAACGGTTTTTGTCAATGGAGTTCCTTTGAGTCGTGGCGCCACAGAAGATTATATCATTGATTATAATGCTGGGGAAATCATATTTAATGCGACCTATCCGATAACGTCTGAAATGCGAATTACCGTAGATTATCAATATAGTGAACGCAATTATTCTCGGTTTATAGGCTATGCGGGCAGTCATTATAAAACTAACAAATGGACACTTGACGTCTCTGCTTACACTGAAAATGACATAAAAAATCAGCCGCTTCAACAAGCTTTAAACTCAGATCAAGTTACTATTCTATCCAATGCTGGAGATGACCAATCCTTAATGACTGCGCCATCAGCATCCATAGAGCCCTATAACGAAAACCGAATTTTATATAAAAAAACTATTAATAATGGCGTAGAGGTTTTTGAATTTTCAACCAATCCCGAAGACGAATTATACCGCGTAAATTTTACGGCCGTAGGGTCTCAGCTAGGAAATTATATTATTAGGAGTTCCAATGCGATTTCTAATATTTATGAATATGTAGCTCCTATCGCAGGACTTAAACAAGGCGATTACGAACCCATTGTTCAGCTAGTCGCACCCGTCAAATTACAGTTAGCTGTTGTTAAAGGGGCTTTTATCCCCAATGAAAAAACAGCTATCGATTTTGAGTTTGCCGCTAGTAAAAATGATTTAAATTTATATTCAGCATTAGAAGATGAAAATAATACTGATGTTGCAGGTCAATTCTCTTTAGCACATCAATTGCTTAAAAGCACAGGGGAATGGGCGTTAAATGTTACTTCTGACATTGATTATATTCAATCTAATTTCAGAACAATTGAACGCCTTTATCAGCCAGAATTTAATCGGGATTGGAATATTGAAATGTTTAACAATAGCCAACGTCTGTCTGACCTTGGAGATCAGCTATTTGCTAGGGTTGGAGCTCAATTCACACATGCAGAAAAAGGCGTGTTAAAGTATCAATTTCAACAGTTAAACTATGGCGATAATTATGATGGGAGTCGTCATTTATTTTTTACAAAACTAAATTTAAAACGCTTTCAATTTTTCTCGAACTCGAGTGTATTGAAGACGGATGGATTAATTACGAGTTCTATGTTTTACAGGTCAGATAATCGATTTAAATATAGCTACAAAAAAGGGTGGTCAGGAGTAAATTTCTCTACAGAACACAATGAAAAAAAGAAAGTTGAGTTAGAAGTGCTAGATCCTATTAGTCAAAAATTTCAAGCTTATGAAGTGTTTACAGGTATTGGCGATTCCACCAAAGTGTTTGTAAAATTAGGATATATACACAGAGTAAACGATAGTATTCAGAACAACCGCCTTTCAAAAGTGAATACATCCAATACGTATTATTTGGATTCGAAATGGATTCAAACTAAAAACACAACTCTGAGTTTATACGCCAATTATAGAGAATTTAAAACCACAAACAATTCAAGCCCCTCACAGAAATCAATCAACTCTCGATTGCAATACAGTCAAAAATTAGCCAATAATGGCATCTATTGGAATACACTTTTTGAAACGAATGCAGGCCGCTTGCCACAACAGGATTTTACGTATGTTGAGGTAGAAGCTGGACAAGGTACTTTTGTTTGGTTTGACTATAATGAGAATGGCATTCAAGAATTAGAAGAATTTGAAGTGGCGCAATTTCAGGATCAGGCGACCTATGTACGCGTATTGTTACCCAACCAAGTTTATATCCGTACCCATCAAAATAAACTGAGTCAATCCTTGACCTTAAACCCAATTCAATGGGCCAACTCGCCAATTGCTTCTAAAAAATTCTGGTCTCATTTCTATAATCAAACGACATTTCTAATTGACAGAAAAGATAAAAACAACAGCGAATCTATCCGTTTAAACCCATTTCATACAACGGAAGAAGAGCAGTTAGCATTGCAATCAAATTTCAGAAATCAGTTGTTTTATAATCGAGGAAAACAACACTATACAGTCTCGTATAGCTACTCAGAATCCAAAGCACGCAATGTATTGTCCTTTGGTTATGTAGAACAATACACTTTGAGTCATCAGATAAATTTTTCACATAAAATTCAAAACCAGTGGTTACTTAGTTTACAAGCTAATGCAGATCAAAATAGGAGTGAAAGCGAGAATTTTTCCTCAAAAAATTATCAATTAAAAGAATCACTTTTGAGCCCTAAGTTATCCTATTTGTTAGATGACAATAAACGATTTGATGTGTTTTATCAACACCAAAAAAAGAACAATTCTATTGGAGATATGGAACAATTATCTCAGGAAAAATACGGCGTATCGTTTACACTTACTCAAAATCAGAAAGCGGCTATTACTGGAGAGTTTAATTATTTTTCAAATACATTTTCTGGAAGTCCAAACACGCCAGTTGCTTACCAAATATTGGAAGGTTTACAGCCAGGCACTAACTTTACATGGTCATTGATAGCACAAAAAAAACTGACTAAGTTTTTAGATTTGAACCTAAATTACTTTGGAAGAAAGAGCGAAACCAGTCGAACCATTCATACAGGAACAGTGCAGTTGAAAGCTTATTTTTAAATATTTTGGTATAGTTTTTGTTAATATAAGAGAAACCCAAATTAATTACACTTATGAACAAATCACTCCTTATTTTATCTCTTTCCGTTTCTATCGTTTCAGTGAAAAATGTGCTTTAAACTGTGTTTTCACGCCAACACTATTGAGGTAATCCGCGGTGAACCAATAATCAGTACCTGTAAGTTGCGCTCCATTAAACGCACCGCTCCATGCACTTTGACTCGGTTTAAATTGGATTAATAATTTTCCAAAACGATCAAATATTCGAATCACAGCTGACGAATCCTTTCTTAAACACTCAATATTCCAAGAGTCGTTAAACCCATCGCCATTAGGTGTAAAGAATTTTGGATACGTCATAATCATCACCTTTTCTTCAGGTATCGTACTACAACCCAGTGCATCTCTAACAGCCACTGTATGCTCATTACACCCTAACACATTTTCAAACACCGCACTAGATTGCCAAACACCCCCATCCAATTGATACTCATACGTTCCACTTCCGCCCGTTACAGACACCGATATAATTTGATTCGCATCAAAATCTTCCGACAAAATTGTAGCACTAACTGTTAACGTATTTATAGGGTTCACCACAATAGTCATTGTTGTTGGATCCGCACACTGATTTGGATCTGGAGAAAACATATACGTAGTTGTAACTACATTAGACATAGCTGGACTCCAACGTCCTGTAATACCATCAACAGAAACCGTAGGCAAAGGCATCAACACACTACCAACACAAATTGGGTCAACCTGTGTAAAAAGCGGCGTTATTTGTGGTAATACTACAATAGTCATTTTAGAATCTTCAAAGCAAATTCCAGCTATAGGCGTAGGCGTGAAAGTATATTCTGTAGTAACCATGTTATCAATAGCAGGTGACCACGTACCATCAGTTCCATTAGTAGACGTCGTAGGCAAAGGCAACAAAACACCGCCAATACAAATCGGATCAACCTGTGTAAAGATTGGAGTCACTAAAGGATTAACCGTAATCGTTTTTGAAATAGACCCCGCACATTGTCCAGCAAAAGGCGTAAACGTATAGCTAGCAGTAACCGTATTATCAAAAGCAGGACTCCAATCTCCAGTAACACCCTCGTTAGAAGTATTAAGTAAAGTACTAGCATCCCCCTCACAAATCGTAGTCAAATGCGTGAACGTAGGCACAATTTTTTGATTCACAACCACAGTCATTGAAGCGGTATTTGCACATTGATTTGCATCAGGCGTAAACGTATAAGTAGTCGTAGTTGTATCATCAAAAGCCGGACTCCACCCTCCCGTAATTCCATCAAGAGAAATATTCAGTAACGGATTAGCACTGCCAACACAAATAGGAGCTACAGCGGCGAAATCAGGAACAATCAGCGGTGTGATAACAACCTCTAAATCCGTAGTATTCGCACATTGATTTGCATCTGGGGTAAACGTATAGGTAGTCGTAGTCGTATTATCAAAAGCCGGAGACCATGCTCCAGTAATTCCGTTGACAGAAGTATTGAGCAATGGATTAGTGCTACCAACACAAATAGGAGCTATGGCTGCGAAATCAGTTACAGTTAATGGGACAACACGAACTTCTAAATCTGTAGTATCTGCACATTGTCCTGCATCTGGAGTAAACGTATAAGTAGTTGTGACTGTATTGTCAATGGCAGGACTCCAAGTTCCTGAGATCCCTTCGTTAGAGGTAGTCGGTAACGGATCTAAAGTCTCTCCATCACAAATATCATTTATAGCAGAAAACGTTGGAATTATTCTAGCATCAACAACGACGGTCAAAGTAGCTGGGTCCGCACATTGCCCTGCATCTGGGATGAAGGTGTAAGTAGCCGTAGTTGTGGAATCAAAAGCTGGTGACCAACTTCCAGTTATACCTTCGTTAGAGGTGTTTGTTAATGGGTTTGTGTTTCCATCACAGAAAAATTCTGCTGATGCAGGAAAACTTGGGGTTATATATGAATTTAAAGTAATCAAGACATCTTCAGTAGTAACATCTCCACAGACATCACTAATAGTCACTGTGTAGTTTGTTGTGTTTGTTGGTGAAAACGTTGGGTTGGCAATAGTAGGATCGCTCACGCCTGTGGTTGGACTCCAAGAATAGCTAACTCCACTAGGAATTGTAGCATCCAATTGAATAGTTTCATCGGAACAAATACTGGTATCTACTAAATTTAAATTAGCTACAAATGAAACCCTATTAAAGCATACTTGATGTAGATTTGAAAACCCTCCAGTGGATCCTACAAATCCAAAATACACAGAATCATCTCCGTTAAAAATAGTCGTTTTAACATCATTAGTCGCGGAGAGTCTTAAATCACAATCAAAATAAACATTCAAAGTCTGGATTCCCGCTATCCAAACGATCTTAATTTCATGATTTATGCCGTCTTCAATATTTGCGTTGGTTGCACTCGCTTGTATAGGTCCTGCAAGACTTGTGCTTGCAGAATGATTTGCATTGCCGTTTGACATAATTCCGATATGATCTTCTGTTAGATCGCCTTCTCCTCCATTTTGAAAGGTGTCAAATTCTACAATCAATGTGTTATCAATGCCTGCATAGCCAATACCTTGCCCTGTGCCACCAATTTCAGCGTCAGCGTTTTTTTTAAAAACGAGCGCCATGCCATCTGCACCATTGCTGTCCTTAGTTCCAAAATTATTTTGATAATAAATTGTAAAGTCATTAGCGAAATCGATAGGGTTATCGTACCAAACTCCACCAGCTTTATTTCCTTGATCTGGTGTTATTTCAAAACAATTATTGCCCAGATCTGAAGCATCTCCAATAGTGACTACATTTAATTGTGCATGAGATAATGTCTGAAAACAGATAACAGTTAAAATAAACAACGCTACAGGCGTTGTGCGAGTTCGATATAACATCTGAAACGGACTTAAAAGTTTGGTTAAAGCACGAAGTTAACGAAAAAAAATGAATGTGTTTTTTTGTCGAGTTTCCGTTTCTATCGTTTCAGTGAAAAATGTGCTTTAAACTGTGTTTTCACGCCAACACTATTGAGGTAATCCGCGGTG
>JAQXCA010000049.1 GCA_029252105.1 Flavobacteriaceae bacterium
GCCCGCTTACTGAAGAGCGCCTCATAGCTCCCAGACAAGACACTTAACTGTTCTAATTCCTTAGAATTGATAGGCGTTTTTTTGATATCTTGTAATTCAAAACTAGGACCTAAAGCTAAGTGATCCAAAATTCGTTTACAGGTATTACACGTGCTCAAAAAATAGAATTTTTTCATGGGATTCTTTTCTTATTTTTACAAAGAAAATCATTTCTTTAATACGAACTAAATAATCTTTCAAAATTATGGACTGGAATTACAATGTAACACTTCAAAACAGAAAACTGCTCTCGAAGTTTCTTGAAAAGTTTTCTTTAAACCAACTCAATAAAATACCAGAAGGCTATCGAAATTCTGTGTTTTGGAATATTGCCCACACCATTGTTACCCAACAATTGTTGGTTTATGGGCTATCAAATACCCCATTTTTAATTACCTCCGAACTAGTAAACACTTACAAAAAAGGGACGAAAACTACTCATGAAGCTACCAAAGAAGAGCTTGTGCTCATTAAATCGCTTTTATTTTCAACTATAGAACAAACCAAAATCGATTATGAAAATGGTGTATTTGAAAATTACACATCTTATACAACCTCTTTAGATGTTACCTTAACGACTATTGAAGAAGCAATGAGTTTTAATGCCTTTCATGAAGGGATTCACCTTGGGTATATTTTAGCCATGAAAAATAGTTTGTAAACCTATTTACAAAAGACAAGTGTTATAAATTTTAACACCAAAACAGCTCACGATAAAACAAGTGTTGTAGGCTCATTAATTAGATTAAGTGTTGGGATTGAGGGCGCTGAGGATAAAATTGACAACTTAAAACAGCTGTTAAACTAGGGTTTTATGCAATGAATTATACATTTCATTAAATAATTCCCATTAAAATATCAAATTACGAATTTAAATCTTAATTTTAGCACTGTAATTATCAAATACAAAAAAATAGACCATTATTTTTAAAGATATTCTATATTTGTAACGTATAAATTTTAAAACAGAATATCCCAAATAATTTAATATGGAAGAGAAAATTAAAGGTTTTTTAGATTTAGTTAAAGAACGAAATGGCCACGAAGCTGAATTTATTCAAGCGGTTGAAGAGGTTGCAGAAACGGTAATCCCCTACATTGTTAAACACGATATTTATCATGGAAAAAATATTCTATTGAGAATGGTTGAGCCCGAACGCGCCATTACTTTTAGAGTGAATTGGGTGGATGATAAAGGCGAAATTCAGGTAAACCGAGGATATAGAGTACAAATGAATTCGGCTATAGGCCCCTATAAAGGAGGGCTTCGATTTCATCCTACTGTAACGATGAGTATTTTAAAATTTCTAGCGTTTGAACAAGTCTTTAAAAACAGTTTAACCACGCTTCCAATGGGTGGCGGAAAAGGCGGTAGCGATTTTGATCCAAAAGGAAAAAGTGACAATGAAATCATGCGATTTTGCCATGCGTTTATGAGTGAATTATTTCGCCATATTGGTTCCAATACCGATATCCCAGCAGGCGATATAGGCGTTGGTGGTCGTGAAATTGGCTTCCTTTTTGGGATGTATAAAAAGCTTAGAAATGAATTCACAGGAGTTCTAACTGGTAAAGGGATGACATGGGGGGGCTCGCTTATCCGCCCTGAAGCAACAGGCTATGGGACTGTATATTTTGCTGATAAAATGTTGCAAACCACAAACGATAGCTTTAAAGGAAAAACAGTCGTGATATCGGGTTCTGGGAATGTGGCGCAATATGCTGCAGAAAAAACAATTCAACTAGGAGGAAAGGTTGTTACTTTATCAGATTCATCAGGGTATATAGTGGATCATGAAGGCATTGATGCAGAAAAATTAGCCCACGTTATGACGCTTAAAAACGTAAAAAGAGCTCGAATTAGTGAATATATTAAAACCTATCCAAATGCAACGTTTGTAGCTAACAAAACCCCGTGGGAAGTTAAATGTGATATTGCATTGCCATGCGCGACTCAAAACGAGCTAAATGAAAATGATGCTGAAATATTATTGAAAAACGGCTGTATTTGTGTTAGCGAAGGTGCTAATATGCCCTCTACAAAGGAAGCAATCACAAAGTTTCATGACGCAAAAATTCTATTTGCACCAGGAAAAGCATCAAATGCAGGTGGAGTTGCAACTTCTGGTTTGGAAATGACTCAAAACTCTCTGCGTTACAATTGGACAAGAGCCGAGGTAGATGAGAAATTAAAAGATATCATGTCTAATATTCATGATGCGTGTATCGAATACGGAAAAGATGAAAAAACGGGATATATTGATTATGTAAAAGGCGCCAATATTGCAGGCTTTGTAAAAGTTGCCGATGCGATGTTAGCCCAAGGCGTTGTGTAATATCTACCAAACCTATGCTTAAAAAGCTTTCATTAATTTGAAAGCTTTTTTTGTTTATGTATAATAATGCGTCATTTTCTCGTTTGTAATAAATATATTTGACCTTAATTTATAATTCTTGAAAAGATACTTTTGTACGGTTATTTTTCTTTTTGTTTTAACACCATGGTCTTGGAGTCAAAACAGCGATACCTCATGGGTTGGTCATTTTTCATATTTAAATATTAAAGAGGTTGTCTCTGGAGATGCTAAGTTTTATGCCGCTTCTGAAACAGCGATCTTCTCTTATGACCCATTTAGCAGAGAGTTAAATACCATTACAACGGTCAATGGGTTATCTGGTGAATTAATTTCAACCATACATTATAGCAATCAATACGGACGATTATTAATTGGATATGAAAATGGGTTAATTGAGGTTTATAATGAAAATAACGAGGAACTACTTAAAGTTGTAGACATCATAAATAATACAACAGTTCCATCATCACAAAAAAGAATAAATCACTTTAATGAACTTGATGAGGTTGTGTATGTTGCTACGAACTATGGAATTTCGGTTTATAGCTTAGACGATTTAGAGTTTGGGGATACCTATTATATTGGGGCAAATGGGAGTCAAATAAATGTTAATCAAACAACGATTTTTAATAATGAAATATATGCAGCTTGTGGCTCTAATAATGGTGTAAAAAAAGCAAACTTATCTAGCTCTAGTTTAATTGACTTTCAATCTTGGACCACGTTAAATAATGGGAACTTTAATAAAATTACAGCCTTTCAATCCAAACTCTATACAATTAACACAAGCAATAAAATTTTTGAAATTAATGGCAGCTCAGTTATTCCCTTATTTGTTTATCCACAAATTGTAAACGAACTTAAAGTGTCTGAGAATACCATGCTGGTTACAACATCTTCTCAAGCATATCAATATTCTGCAGGATTTAATCTAATGAATAGTTACACTACTAATCTTGAATTTGAAACTGGTTTCACGAGTGCTCTAACAATCGAGGATGTAATCTATATTGGAACTACAAGCTATGGAGTTCTAAAATCAAATGCGATATCAGTATCAGAATACGAAGAAATTCACCCAAAAGGTCCGCTTCTAAATAGTGTGTTTTCTTTAGAGTACGGATATAACAATTTATGGGTCACTTTTGGGGCTTATTCAATAACCTTTAATCCATATCCATTAAACAAAAGAGGTATTAGCCGTCTAAGGGATTCGGAATGGGGTAATATAAGATATGACAGTATTCAAAATACAATTCAATCAAATGTGTATGAGCTAAACAAAATTTCTATAAACCCCTTGGATCCGAGTCAGGCATTTGTAAGCTCTTTTCATAGTGGTTTACTAAATATTGAAGCGGAAGATTCTATAGAACTTTTAAACGACACTAACAGTGGGTTAGAGTCTATACCATCGGCTCAAACGATTCGTGTTTCTGGAACTGCTTTTGATGATGATGCTAATTTATGGGTGCTAAACTCTATAATTCAAAAGCCGCTTAAAAAGTTTAACCCTACAACCAATCAATGGACCTCCTATGATTTTTCGTCCATAATAACAAATCCGCTCACAGATGAAAATGGCTTCAGTGAAATTGTCATTGGACCGGACGGTACCAAATGGATAGGAGGCTTGAAAAAAGGTGTAATTGGGTTCAACGAAACGGGAATGTTATTAAAAAACATAGATGATGAAGACGTGGCAAACCTTCCCACAACTGCGGTAAAAGCGTTAGCAATGGACAACAATAACGTGCTTTGGATAGGGACTTACAGAGGTCTTAGAGTGTTATATAACACTTCGAATTTTTTTAAAGAAGGAGCAGTTGTAAGAACAGAACCTATTATTATCCTTGAAGATGGCCTAGCGCAAGAACTATTGGCGCAACAATTTATCTCTGATATTATTGTTGATGGCGCCAACAACAAATGGATTTCTACTGCAGATGCGGGTGTTTTCTATGTGTCTTCTGATGGTCAAAAAACCATCCATCATTTTACAAAAGACAACTCTCCGCTTCCTTCAAATGGGATTAGTGACATGGCATTAGATTCTGAAAATGGAATTGTGTATTTTGGAACAAATCGAGGGTTGGTTTCTTTTAAAACGGGTGGATCTAGTACTACAGAATCTCTAGATGACGTTTATGCCTACCCTAACCCCGTTAGGCCCGGATTTAATATGGCAGAGGATAAAATTAAAATCAAAAACATCAGTGAAAATGTCAACATTAAAATAACAGATATTGAAGGAAACTTAGTGGCAGAAGCACAATCCAATGTTAATTTACGCTATAAAAATTATAATTTAGAAATTGACGGTGGAACCGCCTATTGGAATGGTAAAAACTTAGCAAATAATACGGTCGCATCTGGAGTATACCTAGTGCTACTCTCTGATTTTGACACATTTGAAACGAAAGTTTCAAAAATAATGATCGTACGGTAATGGCTATTTCTACTAAAGCTATAGTAATCTCAAAAATCAAGTATAACGACAACGACCTTATTGTTAAATGTTATACAGCCGCTCTTGGCGTAAAAAGTTATCTCATAAAAAATGCACTTAAATCAAAAAAAGGAAAACTAAAACCGGCCTATTTTCAATTACTTACTCTGCTGGAAATAGAAGCAGAACATAAAGACAATCGGAGTTTACATTTTTTTAAAGAAGTCCGATTACATAAACCCTATGAGTCCTTGCACACCAATGTTTTTAAATCTACTGTTCTATTATTTTTATCAGAAATTTTGTCAATGATTTTAAATGAAGAAGAAGCGAACTTACCGCTTTTCGAGTATCTTGAAACCACCCTATTGTGGTTTGATGCTGTCGAAAAAACAGGAACATTTCATCAACAATTTTTAATGGGTCTGACAAAATTTCTAGGAATTAATCCAGATGTCACCAACAACTCTTTGGCCTATTTTAATCTTGAAAATGGAAATTTTCAGCACCATAACGGTGCACATTGTGTTACGGGACCAAAATTAGAGTTGCTAAAACCATTCTTGGGCACAAAATTTGATACAACACTTTCACAGGAGTTAAATTCCACACAAAAGCACGAATTACTTAATATGATTTTAGACTATTTTAAATTACATTTACACGCCTTTAAACACCCTAAATCGCTAACCGTTTTAAATCAAGTTTACAATTAAGATGAGTCGTTTTCCCCTTTGTATTTCATATTTATTTATGTTGACCGTTGGTGCACAACAAATCGTTGTCGTTGACGAATTAGAAAACACTCCTATTCCAGCTGCTGCCGTTTTTAACGACCTTAAAACCAAAACAGAAATTACTGATATTAACGGGTTTGTCACTATTGATAAATTCATAGGTTCTGAAAAAATTTATGTCCAACATATTTCTTATCATAAGATATCGGTTCTCAAATCCTCAATCCAAGACACTATTTTTTTGACCCCTAAAGCGACAAGTTTAAACGAAGTTGTAGTTTCTGCTTCTAAGTTTCAACAAAGCAAAAAAGAAGTTCCCCAAACGATTATTAGTATTGACTCCAAAGCTATTCAATTCTCTAATCCGCAAACAAGCGCAGACTTGCTAAGCAATAGCGGACGAGTTTTTGTACAAAAAAGCCAGTTAGGCGGCGGAAGCCCACTCATTCGAGGGTTTTCCACAAATCGATTATTAATTACAGTGGATGGCGTGCGCCTAAATAATGCCATATTTAGAGGCGGAAATGTTCAAAATGTACTGTCAATAAATCCATTTAATGTTGAGAATACAGAAATTATTCTAGGATCAGGATCAGTTATTTATGGAAGTGATGCCATAGGAGGTGTGATGAATTTTTATACCACAACCCCAAAACTCTCCGAGTCTAAAACGCCAAATCTATCAGCCAGAAGTACAGTTCGATACGCCTCTGCCAATACTGAGAAAACAGCACATCTTGATTTCAATGTTGGATTTCAAAAATGGGGATTCCACACTAGCGCTAGTGTGTCTGATTTTGGAGATTTAAAAATGGGTATACATGGACCAGATGACTACTTAAGTTTGTTTTACAACCAGCAAACAAATGCAGGAGATGTGATGGTGTCAAACACTACGCCACGTATTCAGAAATTTACTAATTTCCGACAAATACATCTTGCTCAGAAAGTATTATTTAAGGCCAGTGATGATTTAAAATTTGATCTAGGAATTCAGTATTCAACAACCTCAGATTATCCAAGATATGATCGTTTAGCAACCTATGATTCTGAAGGTCTTTTACGTTATGCAGAATGGAATTATGGCCCACAAGATTGGCTGTTAGCCAATATACAAATGACGAAATTAAGTAGCCGCTCAAACTTCTACGACAAAATTAAAATATCTGCAGCATACCAGAACTTTAAAGAAAGTCGAATCAATAGAAGATTTAATGCAAACACCCGTAAAATTAGAGAAGAAAACGTAGATGCGCTCTCTATGAACTTTGATTTTTATAAAACACTTTCAACCACTTCTAATATTTTTTATGGTACAGAATATATTTACAATCGGGTAGGCTCAAGTGGGTATTCTGAACACATTAACACTAATGCTACTGAAAGAATCGATTCTCGCTATCCTGATGGCTCAAAGTGGCAAACCTTAGCAGCTTATTTAAGCCACAAATACAAGCCTAACACAAAACTTACAATACAATCTGGAATACGTTATAATTACGTAACTATTAACGCAGATTTGTCAGCAAATAATGCGTTTTTCAATCTTCCATTTAAAATGGTAAATCTAAACACCAGTGCGCTTACTGGAACTTTTGGACTTAGCTGGAATCCGAATCCTACTTTTCTATGGAAATTCAATGCCACGACCGCCTTTCGTGCACCAAACATTGATGATATTGGCAAAATGTTTGAATCTGAACCAGGCTTGGTTGTGGTTCCAAACAGCAATCTTAAACCCGAATATGCATATGGGGGAGAACTCGGCCTGACCGTTAATTTGAATGAATCCGTGATTTTTGATGCCTCCACCTATTACACTTACTTAGACAATGCGCTAGTTCGAAAAAACTTTACAGTCCATGGCGAATCTGTAATGGAATATGATGGCGAATTAAGTGATATTCAAGCGATTCAAAACGCTTCTAGGTCTTGGATTTATGGATTTGAAGCGGGTTTAAAAGTTCGATTCTCAAAGGCCTTAAAACTTACGTCACAATATAGTTATGTTCAAGGAGTACAAGAAGAGGTTTTAGGCGTTGAATTGCCTGTTAGGCATGTAGCTCCAGTTTTCGGAAATGTACATATTATTTGGAACCACAACAAGTTACAGATAGATGGATTTATAAATTATAATGGCACACTTCGTCACTCTGAGATCTCTGCGGAATTAGCAGACACCTTATTTGCTTTAGATGCGCAAGGAAACCCGTATGCACCATCATGGTATACTCTAAATCTTAGAACACAATTTAATTTTAATAAAGCAATTTCATTTGTTGGCACTATTGAAAACATTACCAACCAACGCTATCGACCCTTTTCGTCAGGAATATCTGCACCTGGAACCAATCTAATTTTGGCGCTTACTTATAAATTATAAGGATGTATCAAACTCATAAATCATACACGTTAGAGGAAGCCCTCTCTAAACTTCAAAAGTATTGTGCCTACCAAGATCGCTGCCACAATGAAGTGGAACAAAAACTCAAACAGATGCGAATGATTCCCGAAGCCATTGATCATATCATGGTAGCGCTAATTAGCGACAATCATCTTAATGAAGAACGTTTTGCTAAGGCTTTTGTAAGAGGAAAATTTAGGATTAAAAAATGGGGCAAAGTAAGGTTGACTTTAGAGCTTAAACAACGTCAACTGTCTAAACACATCATTAAAATAGCCCTTCAGGAAATTGACTCTAATGATTACCTTCAAACCTTTCATACTTTAGCAGAAAAAAAAGCGGCGACACTGACCGAAACGGATCCGTGGAAAAAAAAGAAAAAACTCGCCGACTATCTTCTGCGTAGAGGCTGGGAATCTCATTTGGTTTACGACAAGGTCAATACACTCATCAACTAGCCTTAGAAGGCATAATTGACCCCTACTAATACATTTCCTTTTGGCATGGGCACAAACCCTGTTTCCACATATTCTGTATTGAAAATATTATTTCCAATAATAGAAAATTCAAAATCAAAAAGACTTAAAGTCGCTTGTACGTCTACCACACTATAGCTGCTTCCTGAAGCCCGTTCGGCAAATTTATAAACTATACTTTGTGATATGTTTTTCAAAAATTGTGAGCGAATCGTCGCCGTAAAATGATGTGTCAATGCGTTGAGCACATATTTAGAATAGGTGGTTTTTATGTCGTTTAAATTTTCATCTAAATACGTATACCCTAAACTAATATTTTGAGTGTATAGTCCCGATTTAAAACTAGAAGATAGATTAAATTCTAGCCCTGTTGAGGTTAAACTCTTCAGGTTTGTAGCTTCCCATTTGTCAGCTTCATTTTCTTTGGTATAATCAATTAAATTGTCAGATGACCGATTAAAAACAGCGATATAGGCATTAAAGTTTTTTCCAAAATATTTTAATCCAAGCTCTTCAGAAAGTGCTTTTTCGGGTTCTAAATTTGCATTCCCTAAATCCGTTCTCCCTACATAATATAAATCGGTATAGGTTGGCACTCTATAGGTATAACCCACATTTGCGTAGGCTTTAAATGCATCATTAATAGCATAACCTATATCGACGCCTGGAAAAGCATGAAATTTAAAGTCTGAGAAATAATTCACCGATATTCCTGGGGTGATATCTAAGCTATTATCCGCTAAAGAAAAGCGATGCTCAACAAATAGATTTGCCATTGTTCGGTCGCGTTCTCCTAAATTGGTACTGGTCATAAACACTCTTGCAGCATCGATTCCAAAACCTGTAATTCCAGCGTTTGAGGTATAAGAAGCATTGACTTGCATTCCTACTTTGTTGGAGAGGTGTAAGTTTCTGTAAACCGCTGGGTTTTCACGAACATATAAGTACATGTCTTGATTTCGTTTCCAATACACTCGTGGGGCTATTTTAAGGATTTCAGTTTCAAATTTTGTTGAAGCACCCACAAGACTACTTTGTGTTTCTTCATATTGATCGCTCCCACTTTCAACAGCGTAAAATTGATTCGCACCAAATTTACGTTCAGAAAAAGTACCAATGATTTCTACAGGATTTTTAGCCGTATTAATCCGTCCTTTTACAAAATAATTTTGATTTTCAAAATCGGTATTATAACGATAACCATCGGAAGTATTTACAGAAGCATGTCCTATAAGTGTTGAGTTCTTTAATTGAGTTCCTAAAGTTCCCGAGGCCTGTTGCTGATTATAAGACCCTAGTTTATAGCTTACTGAATTTACAGCATCAATTTTTGATTTTGTTACAATATTAATGGCTCCTGTAAACGCATTTTGTCCAAAAACGCGGGCAGCTGGGCCTTTGATAATTTCAACGCGTTCGATGACCTCTAAAGGTAGTGCCATGTTTAATGTATGGTGACCCGTCTGAGGATCTTCAACTTTAATCCCATCAATCAACAATAGAGTTTGATCAAAACTCCCGCCTCGAATATATAAATCTGCTTGCATGCCATTCACACCTTGACGTCTGACATCGATTCCCGCCTCTTGTTGCAGAAGTTCTGCCAAATTAGTCGCGGGGCTTTGTTGTATAATTTCCGACGAAATAAGTGTAATAGTTCGCGAATTCTTTTTAAAAGGCAATTCTATTCGTGTAGAACTAATCGTAATAGAGTCTAGTTTTCTTATTTCCGAAGGTTGTTGTGCAACTATCGTATGAGATAAAAGAAAGCTAATTACGAACAGTAATAGGTGGAGTCTGGTTTTCATAAAAATTTTAGTTTAGACCAATCAGTTTTATTTGGTAAATATATACATACTATTACACCTCAATCAAAAAAAATGAAATAAAAGTGTTAAACTTTTTACTCGATATAAAGAACAAACATAGTTAAAATAAATAATTATTTCGGCTCAGTCAACCCGCAAATGCGCTACCTTTATAGCATGTTTGCACTTGTTGACTGTAATAATTTTTATGCCTCCTGTGAACGGGTTTTTAACCCTGGTTTACGAGAAAAACCAATTGCTGTTTTATCAAATAATGATGGCTGTGTGATTGCGCGAAGCGATGAAGCTAAAGCACTTGGACTTCCTATGGGTGCACCAGCATTTAAGTTTAAAGAATTCTTCAAAACAAATAACGTTCAATTATTTTCATCCAATTTTGCGCTGTATGGCGACATGAGTAGCCGTGTGATGCGTATTTTAGAACACTTTAGTCCCGACGTAGAAGTGTATAGTATTGATGAAGCGTTCTTAAAACTCAATGGTTTTGAGACCTATGATTTACAAACGCATGGAATAGAGATGCGCCAACGCGTTCTCAAATGGACGGGTATTCCTACCTGTGTTGGAATAGCGCCTACCAAAGCATTGAGTAAAGTGGCCAATAAAATTGCTCGAAAGTTTCCCAAAGAAACGGGCGGTGTATATGTGATTGACAGCGAAGAAAAACGCATCAAAGCGTTGAAATGGACGAAACTCAAAGATGTTTGGGGGATAGGGCCAGCACTACACAAACGCCTATCGGAAAAGCAATGTAAAACGGCGTATGATTTTATTCAGCTCCCCGATATGTGGGTGCGTAGAACGTTTTCAATTACAGAATGGAAACTAAAAAAAGACCTGGAAGGCATCTCTAAAATTGAGACCGAAACCATCAAAAACAAACGAGCTATTGCCACCACTCGTAGTTTTGAATCTACCATTAAAGATATTGAAGCTATTAAAGAACGCATTTCTACCTTTGCGTGTAGTGGTGCTGAAAAACTTCGAAAACAAGGGTCTAGTTGTCACATGATGATTATTTTTTTGCGAAGCGATTACCATAAAAAAGACACTGAACAGCACCGCGCCAGTGTTGTCGTTAATATTCCATTCCCGACTAATTCTAGTCTAACTTTAAGTTCTAATGCCGTAAAAGCAGTGGCTTCGATTTATAAAAAAGGAATTCACTACAAAAAAGCAGGCGTTATTCTTACAGGGATTGTCCCAACAGGTAACCATCAGTTACAACTATTTGATAAAGAAAATCCAAAACACTTACCATTGATGCGTACGATTGACTTTATTAATAAAAAGTATGATGTCCCAAAGTTAAAATTAGCAAATCAAGATTTGAAACGCACGTGGAAAATGCGTCAAGAACACCTCTCTCCAAAATACACGACCAATTTAAAAGATATAATTACAGTTCAATGTCCATAAAACAACCCACACCGCTAACATTTTTCACACCTGAAAACCTCAACACATTAGGTGCTGTCTATTTTGACACAGGAATTTCCGCTGGATTTCCATCTCCAGCAGATGATTTTAAGCAAGAACGACTGTCATTAGACAACGAACTTATCAAAAATAAAGAAGCCACTTTTTTTGCGCGAGTCAGTGGACAATCAATGGTTGATGCAGGGCTTAGTGATAACGATCTTTTGGTCATTGATCGCAGCCTTTCTCCTGCACACAACAAAATTGCTGTTTGCTTTTTGGACGGAGAATTCACGGTCAAACGACTAAAGGTTGAAAAGGAAGAGGTTTGGCTACAACCCGAAAACAAAAACTATCAACCTATAAAAATTACCCAAGAAAATGATTTTGTGATTTGGGGAATTGTCACCAATGTTATCAAGAAAGTATAGTTCTAAAGCTCCTTTCGAAGTCGTGCTACAGGAAGGTCGAGTTGTTCACGATATTTAGCAACGGTTCTTCGCGCGATTGGATACCCTTTTTCTTTTAAAATGACGGTTAATTTTTCATCAGTCATTGGTTTTTTCTTGTCTTCTTCGGCAATCACGGTTTCCAAGATGCTTTTAATTTCACGGGTAGAGACTTCTTCGCCTTGGTCATTAGTCATGGATTCACTAAAAAATTCTTTAATCAATTTAGTGCCATAAGGTGTGTCTACATATTTGCTATTTGCGACACGGGACACAGTCGAAACATCCATTTCTATTTTATCGGCAATATCTTTGAGAATCATGGGTCTTAATTGTAAGTCATCACCTGATAGAAAGTAATTTTTTTGATAATGCATAATGGAGCTCATCGTCACAAACAAGGTGTGTTGTCGTTGTTTGATCGCATCAATAAACCATTTGGCAGCATCGAGTTTTTGTTTGATAAACTGTACCGCATCTTTTTGCGATTTTGTTTTTTCTTTAGAATCCTTATACCCTTTTAGCATTTCGTTATAGGGTCTTGAAACGTGTAGTTCAGGTGCATTTCGACCATTAAGACTGAGTTCTAATTCGCCCTCTACAATCTTGATTGTGAAATCCGGAACAACGTGTTCAATAGAGCGGCTATTATTAGAATAAGAGCTTCCAGGTTTCGGATTTAAGCGTTCAATTTCTGAAACCGCGTCTTTAAGTTGTAGTTCTGTGATGCTAAACTTATGCAAGAGTTTTTTGTAGTGCTTTTTAGTAAATTGCTCAAACCCTAGTTCAATAATTTTAATGGCAAGAGCCGTATTGGGTGTTTGTGTTTTTCGATGCAATTGAAGTACTAAACACTCTTGAAGATTTCGAGCGCCCACACCTGCAGGGTCTAATAAATGCACTACTTTAAGCACAGATTCAATGGTTTTTTCATCCGTATAGACATTTTGAGTAAAGGCCAAATCATCCATAATATCTAATAACGGACGTCGAATGTAGCCGCTATCATCGATACTTCCAATCAAAAACTCAGCGATTTGATAGTGTATATCTTCTAAAGGAAAGGTGTTGAGTTGATCAATTAGATGTTGAGTGAAAGATGTTCCAGAAGCAAAAGGAATAGTTTTTTGTTCATCATCGACACTATAATTATTGGCTTGAAGTCTGTATTCTGGAATTTCATCATCGCTCAAATAATCATCTACATTGATGTCATCCGCATTGATTTGTTCATTATCCATGTCATTATCATTGGAATCAAACTCATTTTCATAAATTTCTTCTTGGTCTTTTCCAGTTTCAAGCGCCGGATTCTCTTCAAGTTCTTGTTTGAGGCGTTGCTCAAAAGCTTGTGTAGGCAATTGTATCAGCTTCATCAACTGAATTTGCTGAGGCGATAGTTTTTGTGATAATTTATAATGTAAATATTGCTTAAGCATTCATTATTTGGGTTTTTATAAAAATAAGAAAAAAAACGTCAGATATATGTTAAGCCGCACTATTTTCAAATAGTACTAGTAGTAAACACTCTTAAAATTCAGCGTTGAGCGGCGTTCGTGGATAAGGAATGACATCCCGAATATTGCCCATCCCAGTAGCAAACATGACTAAGCGTTCAAAACCAAGTCCAAATCCAGAGTGAACGGCTGTTCCATATTTTCTTAAATCTAAATACCACCACAGGTCTTCTTCTGGAATATCAAGTTCTGCCATTTTTGCTTTTAAGACGTCTAAGCGTTCTTCACGTTGCGATCCACCAACGATTTCACCAATCCCTGGGAATAAAATATCCATAGCGCGAACCGTTTTTCCGTCCTCATTTAAGCGCATGTAAAAGGCTTTAATTTTGGCAGGATAATCAAATAAAATAACTGGACATTTGAAGTGTTGTTCTACTAAAAAGCGTTCGTGTTCACTTTGTAAATCGGCACCCCATTCGTTAATAATATATTTAAATTTCTTCTTTTTATTTGGCTTACAGTTTCGTAAAATATCAATAGCTTCTGTATAGCTTACGCGCTTAAAATTATTATCGACAATAAAACGAAGTTTTTCGGTGAGCGGCATTGGCGCACGTTCATTTTGAGGTTTCGATTTATCTTCTTGTTCCAAGCGTTGCTCTAAAAAGGCAAGATCTTCTTTGTTGTGTTCTAAAATGTAACTAATTACATCTTTCATAAAATCTTCAGCAAGATCCATATTTCCTGCCAAATCCATAAAAGCAACCTCCGGTTCAATCATCCAAAACTCTGCTAAATGTCGTGAGGTATTTGAGTTTTCAGCTCTAAATGTAGGGCCAAAAGTGTACACTTTTCCAAGCGCCATTGCATAGGTTTCTGCTTCGAGCTGCCCTGAAACAGTTAAGTTTGTTTCTTTACCAAAAAAGTCTTTTGAATAATCGACTTTACCATCTTCAGTGAGTGGTGGATTCTTTGGATCTAAAGTGGTTACTCTAAACATTTCACCTGCACCTTCAGCGTCACTTCCTGTGACAATTGGAGCATGCATATAGTAAAATCCATTTTTATTAAAATACGAATGAATCGCGAAAGAGAGCGAAGACCGGAGTCGCATAACGGCACTAAACGTATTGGTTCGTGTGCGTAAATGTGCTTGTTCTCTTAAAAATTCTAAAGAATGGCGTTTGGGTTGTAAGATCGTTTTTGAAACTTCTTCGGGATCTGCATCCCCCAAAACCTCTATAGAACTTACTTGAACTTCTACAGATTGTCCTTTTCCTTGACTTTCTACTAAGCCGCCTTTTATGTATACTGCAGCTCCTGTAGTAATGCGTTTTAATAACGCCTCATCCATGCTTTCAAAATCAACCACACATTGGATACTTTGAAGACTAGAACCATCATTAAGAGCTATAAACCGATTCGCTCTAAAGGTTCGAACCCATCCTTTGACTTCTATATCTGTGTGTTTTAACTCTTGAGTTAATAAATGTGCAACAGTGCTGGTGATCATAAGTACAATTTTTAATACTGCAAATATATAGTTTTAAGCTATATTAATAGTGCAAGTTTTAGTCTTCTTCTAACGCTTCCTCCTCGGGGATAATATTCAGTGCAGGCTTCTTCAAAACTTTCTTGTTCGCGATACTGCGTTCTAAAGACAACAATAGGCAGGGTAACAATAATAAATTAGCCAACATCGCTAATAGTAGTGTTGCTGAAATCAAGGCACCTAAAGCCACCGTGCCTCCAAAACTAGAAGTTATAAAAACCGAAAAGCCAAAGAACAGTACGATGGATGTATAGAACATACTAACTCCAGTTTCACGGAGTGCTGCAAAAACCGATTTTTTAATTTTCCAGTGGTTTGCCAACAACTCTTGTCGGTATTTTGCCAGAAAATGAATCGTATCATCTACAGAAATTCCAAAGGCAATACTAAACACTAATATTGTAGACGGTTTTATGGGTACACCAAGGAATCCCATCATTCCTGCAGTAACTAATAGCGGCAATAAATTCGGAATCAACGAAATGATAATCATTCGGAAGGAGCGAAACATATAGGCCATGAACAACGAAATCAAAAAGATGGCGAGTGCTAAAGACAAAACTAAGTTTTTGACTAGGTATTTTGTCCCCTTTTGAAATAAATAGGCTTTCCCTGTGATGGAAACATCATAGCGTTTTTTTGGGAATAACTTCTCAATTTTGGTGAGGAGATCTTCTTCAATGCGCTCCATTTTGTCAATTCCCGCATCTTTCATAAATGTAGTGATTCGAGCATAACGACCTGTACTATCAACAAAGTTTTTTAGTAAATCAACATCGGTAGAAGCATTTTTTGCATAGGACAAAATAAAATTATTTTCTTGCGCAGATGGCAGTTGATAATATTTCGGATTTCCGTTATAATATGCCTGTTTGGAGTACTTCACTAAGCTCACCACAGAAATGGGTTTTGACAGTTCTGGAATTTCAACAATCAAGTCTTCTAGCGCATTCATTCGCTTTAAGGTTGAAAGTTTTATGACCCCCTTTTTTCGTTTGGTGTCCACCAAAATCTCAAGGGGCATTACGCCGTTAAACTCCCGTTCATAGAATTCTATATCTTTATAAAATGCTGCTTTTTTTGGCATGTCTTCAATTAAACTCCCTGTGGTTTCAATTTGAAAAATTCCAATAATACTGAACGCCAATAAAATAATCGCTGTGATGTAAATCGTAATATTCTTATGCTTAACAGTATGTTCGATCCAATCGCCCAAGCGATTAATCCATCGTTTATTTAAATGTTCTAAATGCTGTTCTTTTGGAATTGGCATAAAACTATAAATGATCGGGATAATCAGTAAACACAACAGAAAAATAGCAATGATACTCAGAGAAGCAACAATTCCAAACTCGGTCAGTAATTTACTTTGCGTAATAATAAAGGTTGCAAACCCAGAAGCCGTGGTAACATTGGTCATTAAAGTCGCATTTCCGACTTTAGAAATAACACGTTGAAGCGACTTAGCTTTGTTGCCATGTTTATTGACTTCGTGCTGATACTTATTAATCAGAAAAATACAATTTGGGATTCCAATCACAATAATTAGCGGCGGAATTAAGGCTGTAAGAACAGTAATTTCATAGTGCAGTAACCCTAAAATTCCAAAAGTCCACATGACGCCAACGACCACTACAAACATGGATATAAAAGTCGCTCTAAACGATCTAAAAAAGAAAAAGAAAATAAGCGAGGTAACCAAAATGGCTGCTAAAATAAACACACTAATTTCGTCAACAATATTTTGAGCATTTAGCGTTCGTACATAAGGCATTCCGGATACGCGCACATCTAAATCATAGGCTTCTTCAAAAGCGTTCACTTCAGGAATTAAAACATTTTCGATAAACGCCTTTCGTTCGGGAGTATTAACAATCGATTTATCTAAATAGATAGCCGTTCGGATGGCTTCGGTTTCTTTGTTAAAAAGGATATTATCATAAAAAGGATACTTCTCAAACAGGGCCTTTTTAAGGGTGTTTACTTCAGATTGTGACTGAACAGAATCTTTGATAAACGGGATGAGGTCAAATTGTTTTTTACGTTCATTTTTAACCAGTTTCTGTAAATCCTTGATGGCAATCACGGCATCTACACTGGCATGGCTATTAAAACCTTTTGAAAACGTATTCCAAGCATTTAATTTTTCGACGGTCAGTAGGGTACTGTCTTTGACCCCCATCACAATTAAATTCCCCTCTTCTCCAAAAATATCTAAAAAATGATTGTATTCTAAATTAATAGGATGATCATCGGGCAGTAAATTGGCCTCTGTGTACGTGAACCGCATATTATTCCATTGCATGGAAAAAAACACTGTGGTCAGCGCTACAGCGATAAGAATACTAATTCTGTTTCTAAGGATCAGTCGTGCAACAATTTCCCAAAAACCGTTTGAAAAGAGTTTAAACATAGTCTTTTTTGATGGCGACAAAGGTAAATAAAAGGAATCAAATCAAGGGTAAGGAAAAGAAATCTTTACGTACAAACAATAAAAACCGTTGAGGTTATACTTTTAGAATTTCGGCTTCTTTTGCACTGTATAAATCATCTGCTTTTTTGACATGCGCATCGGTAAGTTGTTGCACATCCATTTCTGCATTTTTCTGAACATCTTCAGAAGCATCTTCTACACTTTTAATTTCTGAATTTGCATCTTTTCGAGCAGATCGAATTGAGATTTTTGCATCTTCAACCTCAGATTTCGCTTGTTTGGCTAATTCACGACGACGCTCTTCAGTTAATGGTGGTACATTAATAATTATGGTTTCGCCATTGTTCATCGGGTTGAATCCTAAATTAGCAATCATAATCGCACGTTCGATTTCTTGCAACATCGCCTTTTCCCATGGTTGAACCGTAATTGTACGACCATCAGGAGTGTTCACATTAGCTACTTGCGCCAAAGGGGTTTGAGAGCCGTAATAATCGACCATCACACTGCCCAACATGGAAGGACTTGCTTTTCCTGCACGGATATTTACAAATTGTTTTTCTAAATGCTTCAATGCATTTACCATCGCTTCTTTTGTGCTATCCAGTATAAAATCTATCTCTTCGTTCATGGTTGAATTTTTTTATAAGTATGGTAAACTAGGGATTAACTAACCGTTGTTCCGATCGTTTCTCCAGAAATAATCTTAAGAAGATTTCCGTTTTTGTTCATATCAAAAACAATGATCGGCAGTTCGTTTTCTTGGCTTAATGTAAAAGCCGTAGTGTCCATGACTTTCAGTCCTTTTTTGAGCACATCATCAAAACTAATGGTATCAAATTTAATTGCTGTTTTATCTTTTTCTGGATCGGCTGTATAAATACCATCCACTCGGGTGCCTTTCAAAATCACATCAGCTTCAATTTCAATGGCACGTAGTACCGCTGCTGAATCGGTTGTAAAGTACGGGTTTCCAGTACCGCCACCAAAAATAACAACCCGCCCTTTTTCTAGGTGACGCATAGCGCGACGACGAATAAAAGGTTCAGCGACTTCATTAATTTTTATGGCAGATTGTAAACGGGTGGGCACTCCTGCGTTTTCTAAAGCACTTTGCAGAGCGAGTCCGTTTATGACTGTCGCTAGCATGCCCATATGATCACCTTGAACACGGTCCATCCCATTACTTGCTCCTGCAACACCTCTAAAAATATTTCCACCCCCAATTACAATCGCAACTTCAATGCCTTGCTCAGTAATTTGTTTGATTTGATTCGCATAGTCGGATAGACGTTCAGGATCGATTCCATAATTGCGATTTCCCATAAGGGCTTCTCCAGAGAGTTTGAGTAATATTCGTTTGTATGTCATAATTGTGTCGCTCGTTGGGCAAATATACGCAATATCTTAAATCCCAAAAGGAGTTTTTTGGAATTCTACACAATTCTAAATTGAATCTGTTTTTGGTGTTTATAGTTTTTACGCTTAATTAACCATCACCTTTTTGACTGCTTTTTGCGTGTTTGAGGCCACTTCTAGAAAATACACACCCGAATTTAAACGACTCACATCGATACTTTGCGTGTCATTTTCTTTTGTAAGGATCAGTTTTCCATACACATCATAGAGTGCTAAGCTACTGATTAGTATTGTAGAAGAGATATGAATTTTGTCAGATGCAGGGTTTGGATACAGCTTTAGTGTGCTGTTTAAGTCCAAATCTTTACCAGCACTTAAAGGCGCTTCTTGATACACTTTCACATAATCTATAATCATAGCGCTTTCAGTAAACCCAGCATCTACAGCTCCAGAAATGCCCCCCATTGCAACATTGAGTAATATGAATTGCTCTTCATAAAAAGGCCATGTACTATCATTTTTCTCAGAGGGGTTGTAGGTATAGAAGCCTACGTTATCTACCAAAAACGTAATTTGATTTGGCGACCAATTCATGGAATACACATGATAATTAGCGCTCACATCTGAAATATCAATTCCTAATGTATTTATGGTAGCACCGCTACTAGAGGGTGTATGTAAGGCACTAGACACATGATTCGTTGCTCCCAAGCCGTGTTCCATAATGTCTATTTCTCCACAGTCGGGCCAATTAGTCGTCCCATAACTAGAATCAAAATAGGCGCCATTTTCATTAATATTTTTACCAAGCGTCCAAATCGCAGGCCACGTTCCGTTTCCACTCGGAAGTTTTGCCTTGACATCAACTCTACCGTATTTAAATGCAAATTTTGAATTCAGTCGTGCTGAGGTATAGCTTTTTGTCAACCCTTGATCCGTCCAATTTTCCCTTTTTGCGACGATATTTAGATATCCTGAAGTGTCCACAAAAGAATTGTCCACGCGGTTGGTGTAATGTTGTTCCTCGTTATTAGCCCATCCAACTCCTGGAATGATCACTTGAGTTTGGTGGTGCCAATTCAATGCATTTACAGCTCCTGGAGTATCAAACGTATCTTCCCAAACCAAATGATCATAAATCACATCCAATGCGTTTGGATCGGTCTCTTCTGAGCCGTCATCAATATCATCTATTAAATACGTTCCTGGAATTGTAGCACCGCCATCAATAAAAATGGTCAGCCGATCATAGGTTCCGCTTGCATTTATTGGAGTACCAACTTCAGGTATAAAAGCATTTTCGAAATCGAAAGTGATATTGTGTGTCCATGAAGATCCAGATCCAGCAGGTATATTTTGAGTCACCTCAACATCAGTATTTCCGCCATTTTCTAATTTGAGAAGAATAGTGTGCGCACTGGGGTCGAACCTGTAAAATGATAATGAAATGGTTTTTTGAAAATCTAAATCAATAGCTCTTGATAAATCAATTGAAAACCCTTGCCACGGTGCGCCACTATTATAAAATTCTCCCACAACATTTCCAGAATCATTAGGGTCTTGTCTTGTACTAAAGCCACTACCGTTAAATACTTGAAAGACTTCAGATGAATCAGAAAAATCAATTGGCATTTGTTGTGCGAAAGACAATTGCGTTAAAACTAAAAGCTGTAAAAGTAATTGTGTAAGGGAAATTTTCATTGGTATATCTTTTGTGATCATAAAAATATAGAATTTTGCTATACAATATAATTTTTTGACTATACAAAAACTATACAAGTTGAATGTTTCGTTAAATTCATAAAAAAATCCTGTTTAACATGAGCTAAACAGGATTTGAATAAATATATGATATGTTTTGGTTACCCTAGGGATACACGTTTAAAACCAGTGATAGACACATCACCAAAAGTTTCAACATATTTTGCAACTCTTACTTTATCGTCTTTTATAAAGTTTTGATCCAATAAACATTGTTCTTGATCTAAAGTTGTGTTGTCAGAGATGAAACGCTCCATTTTACCAGGTAAAATTTTATCCCAAATTTGTTCTGGCTTTCCTTCTGCTTTCAATTCCGCTTTAGCAGCATCTTCAGCTTGTGCTAAAGCGTCAGCCGTTAATTGCGCCATTGAAATGTACTGAGGAATGTTTTTAAGGGTTTTTCCTAAACGGCCCAACTCGATATTGTCTTTTTCAATCACGGCGATTCTAGCTTCAGTTTCAGAAGCAATAAATGCAGGATCAAAATCTTTGTAAGATAGTGTTGTAGCACCCATAGAGGCAACTTGCATTGCAACATCTTTTACCAAGACCTCAGCATTATCCACTTTTGAGGATAAACCTACAACGGCAGCAATTTTATTAATGTGTACATAAGAACCTACATAAGCAGCTTCAATTTTATCAAACGCTTTGATGTCTAGTTTTTCACCAATGACACCAGTTTGTTCGATTAATTTATCGGCAACTGTCATGCCACCAAAATCAGCCGCTAAAAAGGCTTCTTTTGAGTCGTGGTTTAGTGCAATGTCTCCAAATTGACTCGCTAATGCTAAAAAGTTTTCGTTTTTCCCAACAAAATCAGTTTCACATCCTAAAACAATGGCAACACCTACAGTGTTATCCGCATTAATTTTTGCAACAGCAGCCCCTTCAGAAGAGTCACGATCGGCTCTATTAGCGGCTACTTTTTGACCTTTCTTACGAAGGTTGTCAATTGCTTTATCAAAATCGCCTTCAGCTTCAACTAAGGCTTTTTTACA
>JAQXCA010000050.1 GCA_029252105.1 Flavobacteriaceae bacterium
AGAGTGCTTTTTTAGAGTCTTTCAAGGTTTCGTTAAGCGTGTTGAGTTCAGTCTCCGTTAAATCACGATATGTGCCAACTTTACATTCCAAATGAATATTCATGATCCGTGTGCGTTTCAACGCTTGAACTTCATAATTAAGATATTCACACATGCGCCGAATTTGACGGTTCAATCCTTGTGTGAGGATAATTTTAAATTCGTAGGTGCTTAGTTTTTCTACATGACAAGACTTGGTGGTTTTACCGAGTTCTTCTAATGGAATGCCTGCAGACATGCGCTGGATGAATGTTTGAGAAATCGGTTTGTCAACACTCACGATGTATTCTTTTTCGTGGTTGTTGCTCGCCCGAAGAATTTTGTTCACGATATCGCCGTCGTCAGTCAATAAAATTAAACCTTCACTGTCTTTGTCTAATCGACCTATTGGAAAAATACGACTTGGATAATTGATGAAATCAATAATATTATCTTTTTCAACAGTTGTATCGGTCGTACAAACAATTCCTACAGGTTTATTGAATGCGATATAGGTTCTTTTTTTAGCGTTATTGTGAATGGTTTCCCCATCCACTTTAACCTCATCACCGGCCAAAACTTTTGTCCCCATTTCTGGCACAACGCCGTTTAGAGTTACGCGACCTTCGTCAATGAGTTTGTCGGCAGCCCGACGCGAGCAATACCCGGCTTCACTTAAATATTTATTCAGTCTTGTTGAGGTTGGTTCCATGTGACAAATTTACAAAAGTTTAGTGGCTTAAAAATTTAATTATTTCACCTGAAACAAACTCTCCTTTGAGAGAATGGCCAAGGCCTTCCGTCGAAATAAGTTCTGCGTTTTTGAATTGTACATCAATATCGAGAGCATCTTGGTAGGGGATGATAGGGTCTTTTTTATCGTGAATGATCAAGCCTTCGGAATCGATAGTGCTCACAAAGTTCGCTGTTGAAAAGTAGCTACAAGGGTGTCCAAATTTTTGTTTAACATGCCTATCGATGCCGTTGTCGATGGTTTTACTATATCCCATCAAGGAGCTGTAGCGTTCCATAATTCCTGTAAATGCTGATGGTGCGCCCAAAAGCACAATTTTCTTAGCATCCTTATAGGTTTGTTTTTGAAGAAAAATGATAACCGCCATCGCCCCGACCGAATGTCCTAGAAACAACGTCGGTTTGAATTTTTGACTCACCACATTAATAAATTCCGAATACAGAATTGCATTAAACGTATTGCTTCCAGAGCCGCCATGTGCAGGCCCGTCTAAGGCAATGATGTTGTAGCCTTCTGATTGGAGTTTTTCAATCTCGTACCGCCATCGGTTACTGTTGCTTTCCCAACCGTGTGCCAATAAAACAGTCTCTTTAGAGCCGTTCCATTGGTAGGTTTGAATCGGTAAGTCGTTATAATACAAGGTTGTTTTAGTAGCCGTATCTAAAAATAATTTCCCTTTTGGTGTAAGCTGTCCACCCCGCGGTTTTGAAAACAGTTGTAAGGCAAGTTTTGAGGCGTAGGCTGAGCTAAAAACCCCAATGAAATTTATAAGGGCGCCCACAAGTTTTGGGATAAGTGACTTCATGTGTTTGTGTCTATTCTTCTCTGTTTACGTTTTCCATTGAAAATGCAGGCGTGCAAATCGCTAGATATTCGCAAGGGACATCAAAGGGGTTTGAGTATTGTACTCGTGTGTTTTTTTGAATTTTGATGGACTGTCCTTGTTCTAGAACAATAGTATCGCCCTCAATACTGAATTGTTTTTTTCCTTTAATAATATAGGTGAATTCATCAAATTTTGGAGTTTGAAAAGGCTCACTCCATCCTGGAGGGGCTACCATATGGGCAATACTTATAGCGGCATTTCCATCGGTTGCTTTTCCAAAATGTTCCTCAATACGTTTGCCATCCGTTGTTGGAACTACAAACGGCGTTTTTTGAATCTTATACCCTGCCATATCTTAGTACCATTGAATGTAAAAGTCCTTTATTTTAGCCGTTTCAGGAATTGAAATGGCCTCTATTTTTTGATTCATATTATAGCGCATTTCTTCAGGAAGCTCGGTCTTATTAAGCGTAAAATACGCATTGATTTCATCAACTGAAATAATCAAGCTTCTCAGTGTGTTCTGAATACTAGAAATCGTGTATTTGGAATTAAGATCTCCAAAAGTACTTAGCCTGTTCAAGCCATCTTTATTTTTGAAACGTTCGTCCATAATACGCACCGTTCGGATGGTTGACACCGAGTCTAAAGCATAATTAGGGTCTAATTCTAGAAGTAGTTTCCCTGTACCTTTTTCGAAAATACTGATCGTATTGGTGCTGCCTGTAAATTCATCGCCACCAATGTATTTACTGATAGAGTCGTTGATAAACACCCCCTTTAAGGCGTTCACTTTTGTGGAGTCTGTTAATAGGCCAATGCTGTTTTTGGTAATCGCAAAAGAGTCTGTTTTTGTTTCACAGGCGACTAAAAGCCCTAAAAGTAATCCAATAAATAAATAATTTCTCATGGTTGATTTTGTGTTATGCAGTGCTAATAGTTTAATTTCGAGTAAAAATAAATGAAGTTTTATGACTTAAACAAAAAACTGTAAACTATTTTTGCGCATTATGTTAAAAACCGAAATTAAAGCACTCGTTAATTCGGGTAAAATGCTACCACTAATGGAGGCCTTCTATACCATTCAAGGGGAAGGGTTCCATAAAGGTACGGCGGCCTATTTTGTTAGAATAGGAGGCTGTGATGTGGGCTGTCATTGGTGTGATGTTAAAGAAAGCTGGAATGCCGATTTGCATCCGCCAACGTCTATAGACAGTATAGCAGACACTGCGGCTAAAGACAGTCAAACCATTGTGGTTACGGGTGGTGAGCCGTTGATGTGGGATATGAACCCCTTGACAAAGGCTTTAAAATCAAAAGGAATGCAAACCCATATCGAAACGTCTGGAGCATACAAGCTAACTGGCGATTGGGATTGGATTTGTTTATCACCTAAAAAATTAAAAGGCCCTTTAGATGAAGTGTATCAGAAAGCACACGAACTCAAAGTGATTGTATACAATTTAGATGATTTAAAATATGCGGAAGAACAAGCCGCCAAAGTAAATCCCAACTGTATTTTGTATCTCCAACCTGAGTGGAGTAAACGCGAAAAAGTCACGCCGTCTATTGTCGATTATGTTATGAAACATCCCAAATGGAAAGTATCACTTCAAACGCATAAGTATCTGAATATTCCTTAAAACAAAAAAAACTCCTTGATTTTTCAAGGCTAAGCCTTACTTTTAATTTTTTCACCTTCTTAGAGGAGCTGTTGTGCTAAGCCCTAAAAACAGAAAGCACAATTTTTAACCCAATAACTTTAGGTGTCGCACTTTTTCACCTGCTTAGATCATTTTTAGTTACATTTAAATATTAATAACTATAATTTAGTTATAAATTATAATCATTATAACTATTCATATTTACAATATGTAACTATAGCTGCATATTTGCAGCCTAATACTTATAAAGATTATTATGTGTGGAATTGTATGTGCATTTGATTTAAAACAAAAATCAGAAATTTTAAGACCTCAAGTTCTTGAGATGTCAAAAAAAATAAGACACCGTGGTCCGGACTGGAGCGGAATATATAGCGATGAAAAAACCGTGATGGCACATGAGCGTTTAGCGATTGTAGATCCAGCATCGGGACAACAACCGTTGTTTAGCGAAGATAAAAAACTAATATTGGCTGCTAACGGCGAAATTTATAACCACAGAGAATTGCGTAAACAATTTAAGGGCACCTATAATTTTCAAACAGCATCCGATTGTGAAATCATTCTAGCGTTATATAAAGAAAAAGGCGTTGATTTTATCGACGACCTTAATGGAATCTTTGGTTTTGCACTGTATGACGTAGAAAAAGACACCTATTTTATCGCTAGAGATCATATGGGAATTATTCCTTTATATATTGGATGGGATCAAAATGGTACTTTTTATGTGGCTTCGGAACTAAAAGCTCTTGAAGGAGTTTGTACCAAAATTGAATTATTTCCTCCAGGACATTATATGTCTAGCACAGATGGTAAGTTTGTAAAATGGTACAAAAGAGAGTGGACCGAATACGATGCTGTAAAAGAAAATGAAACAAGTATTGCTGAAGTTAAAAAAGCATTAGAAGATGCAGTTCACAGACAATTAATGAGTGATGTGCCTTACGGTGTTTTGCTTTCTGGAGGGTTAGATTCTTCAGTAACCTCTGCTATCGCCAAAAAATATGCACAGAAACGCGTAGAATCCGATGACACTTCTGAAGCTTGGTATCCACAATTGCATTCGTTTTCAGTGGGATTAGACGGCTCACCAGATTTGGCTGCTGCACAAAAAGTTGCGGATTATATTGGAACCATACACCATGAAATAAAATTTACAATTCAAGAAGGATTGGATGCTATAAAGGATGTGATATACAATATAGAGACCTATGACATTACCACCATTCGCTCATCTACACCAATGTACTTGATGGCGCGCGTTATTAAATCTATGGGAATTAAAATGGTCCTTTCTGGAGAGGGAGCAGATGAGATTTTTGGCGGGTATTTATACTTTCATAAAGCGCCAAATGCAGAAGAGTTTCACGATGAAACAGTGCGTAAATTAGATAAATTACATATGTACGATTGTCTGAGAGCGAATAAAAGCTTGATGGCTTGGGGAATCGAAGGGCGAGTGCCATTTTTAGACAAAGAGTTTATAGATGTGGCGATGCGTATCAACCCTCAAGATAAAATGATCAATGGCGAACGCATGGAAAAATGGGTGGTACGTAAAGCCTTTGAAGACATGTTGCCCGAAAGTGTAGCTTGGCGTCAAAAAGAGCAATTTAGTGATGGCGTGGGTTACAGTTGGAT
>JAQXCA010000061.1 GCA_029252105.1 Flavobacteriaceae bacterium
TTTGAGCGTTTATACTCCCTATGCTTAGTAAAAACAAAAGCGTTAAAACAGAGTTTTGTAAATGTGTAATCATTCTAAAAAGTTTATAAATTGGTTATATGCAAAGATAATGAAATAAACCTCAACTGAACAGTCTTGACTACTTATAATCTAGTAATCTAAGTCAGAGAGTCCATGGTTCGAGCCCTCGTGGGACCACCCTGAAAACCCTTCTTTATTGAGGGGGTTTTTGTTTCTAATCCTTAGCAAGGACCTTACCGTTAAGATACTAATTCTTGGCAACTATATGGCAACTGACTAGTGTTTACCTCTTTCTTCCTAAGCCTAGTGTTTTCGACTTAACGACTCTAGTGGGGATGTTAAATACTTTGTGTTTAGTTTTGTTTTACAGTTGTCTTAAAAAATTGATCCATTTGATCTACTAATTCTGTTTTTGGATTGTTTAGGTTTTCGACCTTATAAAATGGGTTATTTATAGATTGATCAATCCGTTTACCGTCTCTTATTTTAATAAGGTGCGGAAATTGGTTGTAGTTTTTTAATCTATAAAGTGCTTGAGAAATGAATTCTACAGAGTGGTTCGAGGCTACTTTTTGTCCATTTAGATACACAATTTCAATGCGCTCTTCTAGGTTATCAATACTATTTTGCTCAATATTTTTTTTTGAGTTTTCAAGGGTATTGTAACAAAAAAAGTCCGCGCCATTATTATTAATCAGAAAATCTGCATATTGATTTTCGAATCGTTCTCTTTTAAAATATATAAAGGGTCCAACAATAATCACAAGGGGCATAAACAAAACAAACACAGGAATTGCTACACTGATCGCTAGGATAAAAGGAAGTACATATTTTAGAAATTTCATTTATTTTAAATGTTTATTAAGGGATTGTATAAAACAATCCAACACTTCCCGTTTTGGGTGAATGTTACTGCACTTTTGTGTCGACCCTTGATAAAAATTCTGGACTTTGTTACTGTAAAATAATTGTTTACAAAACGTTTTTTAGGTATGAAGAATTTAGATTTGGAGTCAAAATTCAAATACAATATATATAAAAAACATCCCTCAAACAAAAAAAACTTTGACAACCTTACTTTTTTATAACAGCTGTGTTTTGTTTTGTTTCATATATATTTCTAAAGGTTAGGCAAAAAATGGATTTCTTATATTTGTACCGTTAACCAATTAAAAACTTTAAAAATGACCAACCTCTTACAAAGAGCCGTTTTATGCCTATTATTTCTACTTGGGTTTGGATCCACAAACGCTCAAGAATTTGTTGTAGACGGTCTAAAATACAACGTATCAAGTACTGCTGACGCAACCGTATCGGTTCAACAAGACAGTGGCAATTGCCCTGTCGGGGATTTAACCATTCCAGCGACTGTGACAAATGCCAGTACCACCTACACGGTGACTTCAATTGGCATGTCTGGATTTCGGGAGTGTAGTGGCTTAACAGCTGTGATCATTCCGGGTACTATGACAACGTTTTCGAGTGATGCTTTTATGGACTGTAGTGCATTAACCGCTGTTAGCATTCCGAGTGCAGTGACCTCAATTAATAGTTCTGTATTTAGTGGCTGTACCAACTTGGCTGCTGTAAATGTGAGTTGGCAAACGCCATTAGCCATACAAGCAAACGTTTTTGATGGGCTCACGTTAAGTGATATAACGCTGACAATCCCGCCAGGAACAACGTCTGCTTACCAGGGCGCAGATGTTTGGAAAGACTTTAGCCCTCTACAAGAAAGCCTCGTGATGGATGCCAACACCTCCTTTTTTTCACCAAAAGGCGTGTTAAGTCTCCAAGAAGAAACAACCACAACAAACGTATATAATAAAGACCGCCACTATGAACGAATTGGCGGGTGGAAACGACTGAATGATACCATTGTTTGGGGGATGAAAAACTTAAGTGTTGGAATCCTTACTGTTGAGTTGTTTGCTGGTATTTCTACCGGTGAGGACGGATCAGCAGTTACTGTTTATTTAGACGATCAAGAACAAGATTTAACGGTCAATGCGACTGCTAGTCCACAAGATTTTGAATCTCAAGGCAGCGTTAGCTTTAACGTTACTCAAGCGGGCACACATGAAATAAAGTTAAAAATTAAAACCCAAAACACTGCGGATTCCTCTTTTGGCGAAATTAAAAAACTAATAGCTTCTGGAACTGCAATTACAGGTGCAAATGTTTGGGAACGCCGATGGAGAATGGCCGCAGTTCATGGCGGTTTTATAAGTGACAACGATGTTAATACAGAAATAACCGTTTATGAGGTCAATATTCTTAGTCATGAATATGAGTCTTATCAAGTGATGACTACTGAATTTGGGTATATCGGCTCTCCAAATACACTCGAATCTGCAGGGCTGTCTGGTTTAAATTTTTCGTTATGGTCATACGGAAGAAATGATGCAACCCCTCCACACATCCAATTAAGTCACTTAATAGCTGTAGCGGGTGAAGGAGCTATTTTTGGAGGCTATGGTCACGAAGGAACAGGAGTTAAGCCTAGAGGGTTTGACCCCTTTGACACGACTGAATCTCCTCATTATAAATTTACGGTAGCGCTAAGAAAAGAGCCTGGAGAGCTACATAATACTTTCTGGTGTTATTATTTGGATCCCGTGAGTTTGGATTGGAAACTTTACAGTTCTGGTAAAAAGTTTAATGCCAGTGGCGACCTTTCCTATATAAATTCCACTGGAGGTTTTCTTGAAGTCCCTGGCCCTGCACACTCACAAAGAACAGGACACAGAACCCGTGTTATCGAATACAGGGCCTGGAGAATGCAAACCGACCGAACTTGGAATGTCGTAGATGAAATAGACCCAAATTATAATAGTGACACAAGTATAAGCTATAAAGAGTGGAGTCAAAACAGTGCTGGTGACAAATTTATTTTTAAAGGAGGTGGACTCTTAGATACAGGTGTCGACCCAGGGAACATTCACTTAAACAACCCCTCGGAACTCCCTGATTTCTTACAAGGTGACAATATCAATGCCTTGTATGCAATGCCAGCAGACTTTGAAACCTCAGAGCCAGCATCGATTTATGCGAGTCAAGCTGTTTTAAAATTTGACATCACTAATCTTGGTACAAACCCAGAAATAAAGTTGTTTTACGGCACAGCCTATGGGCTAACAGAGGGTGTTAATGGGGATGCTGGAATTGACGTCGTTTGGGAGGAGAGTCAAGAAGTGTCACTATCTCAAATTAATGATGGTGTTTTATCAGTTCCCGTAACAAATCTAACCGCCAACCAACTGTATTATTACAGATTGAGAGTAAAAAATGATGAAGGGATCACTTGGTCTTATAATGCGGATTCTTTTTCAACTAATGGCGATGTGCTTTCTACTTTGAATGCCATACAAGACGACGCAAAATTAATTATCTACCCAAATCCAACAAACGGGCAACTTAAGTTCGAGTTTAATTCCTTAAATAGCGAGATAAAACTGTACAACGCATTAGGTCAAATCGTACGCTCTCAAAAAGGCGGTAACGAATTAAACATGCAAGGTTTAGGGAATGGCATCTATTATTTAGAAGTCTCATCGCCTGGGAAAACAAAAACAATCAAGGTGATTAAAAACTAATTGAATAATGAAAAACAAACTTCTATGTCCTGCCATTGGAATTAGTCTTGTCGCATTCGTGTGCATTATAATCAATGAATGTACTGACTATACTGTGAACACGAATTTCGCCTATATGTTGATCGTTTCTGCAATGCTCTTTGGGTTTTGGCGTTCAAAACGTATGTCTGTAAATAAAAAATAGTGTTTTTTAAAGATTTCTTACCTTTGAGAGATGAAGATCGAAATAACAAGAAATAACAAAGAGTTTACCGTTCTTGACAAGAATATGTTGATCCTAAAAGGACGCCGTCCAAAATGGTATTCTTCAGAGCTCTGTTTTTTTCATAACAGCAAAACCTACGAAATCAAAAAAAAAGGATTTTGGAGTTCTTCCTTTATAATTTTGGAAAGTGGTCACCCCATTGGAGCCATCGATTGGAGCTTGAAAAAAAGTTATAAAATCATCCTTAAAAACAACCCTTCAAGTCTACAGTATTGGCTCAAAAAAGAAAAGGTTGGGAAATGGTATGCAGCAAACCGAAAGTATCTCCTATGCGAAAATGGTGAAACCCCTATTTTAACGATTCACTACGCTCTTAAAAAATGGAAAGAATCTATAGAAGCAGAATTCATAGATAAAGACACTACCGATTACGTGCTTTTAATATGTGCCCTGTTTGTAATGAGGCTACAACAAAGTGCTGAAAATGCTGCTGTTGGGGCTAGTGGATTTTAATGATGCTACAAAAAGGAACATCCTCTACTGAAAAGCTATACATCAAACCCCTCCCTTATTCTAGGTCTTAAATTGTAAATTTCTTTAATATGCTTAGATAGACCTCATCCGCTTTAACATTTAAAAAGCAGTGGAAAACCCTGATTTAACCGCTGTTAAAACTTCAATATTTTAGTCGTAATTTTAACATATCTGTTAAAAATTTATGAATTTTGTAACATTTTTACATATAATCTTAATTAATTTTAATAAAAAAACAATGAAAGATTTTATTGAAGCTTATTATCCTATTATACTTGCATTCATCTCCTTTTTAATGTCTGTGACCTTGTGGTTTATGGGAAACAAGTTAGAAGGTATTTTTGTAGGAATTTGGGTGCCATCGATTTTATCACTTTCCATTGCCATCAGACAAAGAAGAAGAGAAAGATGAATTTACTTATATTTATTTTCGGGTTTATTATTTTTATAGTGTACGTCTATTTCTTGTTGACGATCGTTTCGAGACAACACAGAATACAACGAAATGAACATCAAAATGCATACGATGAGCTTGACATGGATGGGATTGGAAATCAAGGGCGGTTTCCTTTAAAAGACGATATGAAAAAATAACTCTTTACACGCAATACACTCCACGTTTATTTCGAGTTCTGTAAGTCAAGCCTTCTTTTGCTTGGCTCTACACCATTGAATTGTACAGAATTATAAAGTTAACCACGGTATATAAAATAGCTGGAGACATCTGAATGATGTTATCTTTTATTTTGATTCTTACAAAAACAGCCGTAATCATCATAAAAGTTAATAAAAAAGAAGCCACAGACAACAACACTGTGTTAGTGATGCCTATTAGCAATCCCACTCCACCTAACAACTGTAAACAGCCTAATAAAATCCGTTGATTTTTATAGCCCCAACGCGCATATTCAGATAACATTCGCTTTGAAAAAAAAGAAGAAATCCCATAAAAAATAAAAGAAACCGCCGAAAATAAAAGGAGACTAAGGTTTAAATCCATTCTCTATAATAAACCATATTTAAAGGCTGCAATAAATACACACAAGAACAACAACACTAAAGAGGGAATAAACTTAATTAATGGGTTTTTTACTTTCATATGACAATATTGAGCACCTACCATTAAAGATGCCATTAAGAGCGACGAAGGGATTAAAAATTCTGGATACCAAATCCCTAAAATCAAAAGAGTTGCTAATGCTATTTTAGAAGCACCGACAGCGTTTCTTACTAAATTTGACAACCCATAGTGTTTAAATTCTGCAACGATATTTTCATATCTAAATACCCACACAATAATCACAGAGGTCGAAACGACAAGCTGCGCTAAAATTGAAATATTTTCCATAATTAATTGTTTTACTATTTTGTTTAAATGTATGAATAAAATATTAAACACATAAAATTAGAAGATAATTTATATAAAACTGTTTTTTTGCACATTTGGATTGTAAATATATTAACCAATAATGTAATCTGTAGAGATAAACTATGTTACAATTAAACAAATTACATGGTTTAAAATACTGTCACCATAATCAAATGAAAAAATTACACTATTGAGCACTTTTATCGTGTGTGTTCTCCTCTTGAACCAAAACGATTTACAAGCACAAACCCCTACTGCTTTAGATGTCTATGCCGCTACTTTAGTAAGTACAGCTGCAGAACCTCAGTCGGCACGCATTCTTTTTGAAACTACGCGAGTACATATTTTAATAGTCTTTCCTACAGTATCGTTGTCCGACCCACTAGATGATACTTCAATCTGAAACTATTCCGCTTCAATATAAGTCTCTATATAGGTTGATATTTTTGTGAGCGTATCCGTTTGGTTTGGACCTTCCCAACCATGGCCTTCTTCGGGATAAAACTGAAACTGATGGGTGACGTCGAGTTCGGTAAGTCGTGCGTCCATATCAATTCCTTGCGAGCTTGGAACTAAGGGGTCCATACCGCCATAAAACAATTGGGTTGGCGGCGAACTAGCAGTAGCTGTATGAAAAGGACTTACGGATTCTAAAAATTCAACAGAGGGATTTCCAAACAGTTGATATATCGCTTGGTAACTAGGATTGGTACTCTCGTAATAGGCAGGATCTGTAAAATTAGCCGGTCCTACAATGCTACACACCATATCGACTTGGCTATTGGTATCATGAGCATAGCTCCACAGCATTGCCAAATGGGCGCCTGCACTCACCCCAATAAAACCAATATCATCACTTATAGTAAGCAAAGATGTATTATCAGACAAGTACTCAACTACCGCTGAAATATCGTCTATCTGCATCGGAAATGGTGAGTTGTTTATGCCCGCTAATCTATAATTCATGTTGATAATTCCCACATTGGGGTGAAGGGCCGAAATAAACACTTTAACTGCATTCATATCTGCCTTATCGCCCGCCACCCAACTTCCGCCATGAACCAAAATAAGAGTTTTGGTAGACTCGGTTCTGTTTTCAGGAAGGTAGATGTCAAACACTTGATTTGCATCTGAGCCATAAGACACATTTATGGCCTGGTAGGCTTCAATAACTTCTGGCTCTACTGGGCTTTCTATATCTGCACTTTCATTAGAGCACGCTAGGAAGAGCGTTAAAAATAAGGATGAAAAAATGATGTTTTTGAGGGTTTTCATAACGTGATTTTTAAAAGGAGTTTATATAAACATACAAAACTCTGAGCGAATACTATTATAAACTTGAATGTGTTAGTCTTATTCTATAAGAAAATTATATTTTAAAACACTTTGTGCGTAAACAGGTTAAGTTTCAAAATAAAAGTAAATTAAGCTCCAAGCTTCCTAGTATGTGTCAAAAGATTGTTGTAAATTGAAATATAATTTAATTTATTCTTGTTTTTTACATTTGAGATTTTAGGGGCAGTTCACTGTATTGTATGCATATTAATTGCGGTATATGGTGTGAGAAAACGAATTCGGTCTTTGTTTCTGTTTGGCCTTTGTTTTTTTAATATGTCTCCAATAATTGGAGAGGTTTTAGCGTATGCTGAAAGTAACGATTTAGCGCATTTGATTATCACTATGTTTTTTATAATTCAAGTGATTATTACCCTCCCTATAAGAACAGAATATGGTTCAGAAAATCCAGCTGCGATGGCGCTGAGTGAAAAAATTGGTCTCGGTATCTTAGTTGCAAATTTATCCCAAGGTGGTCTAATTCTAGCGGATGTGATTGATGCCCCACTTCTATTTGGGTGTTTACATTTAAGTATTGTGATAGTCCTGCTATATGTCTATATCGTCTTTTACAAAAAAGAAAATGCACAATGGCATTAGTTCAATACTATATAAATCCGAAATAAATATACTGCTTAGTGATGTATCCTGCATTTGAAATTTTAGCGACCATTATTGCTTTTACATTTGTAATAATAATAACTTATGGTGTGTTTACACGTCAAAGAGATTGGTTTGCGCTAGGGCTTTGCTGTTTCAATATAATTCCTGTGGCTGGAGAACTTTACAATTACTCCCTTGATAATAAATTGTTGCATGTAGCAATAATTATGGTGTTTATCCCTCAAATTATAACGACTTTACCCGTAAAGGCTAACTATGGCTCCGACAATGCCTCAGCATTTGCTTTGGGCAGGAAAATAGGGTTATCTGTTTTAGTGACTAATTTACTACATGGATGCCTTATTTTGGGAACAGCACTTAATGTCCCTCGTCAATTTGGCTATTTTCATATCGTTGTTGCATTGATAATGTTCTATACTATTGTCAAATCAAACAATAAAGAAAGTATCCATTGGAAATGATTTAAACTCCACTGGCGAGTCAAACAAATAAACGTCTTTACCTTTTCATTTAGACTTTACTAAGCCAATTTCAAAATTATTTTTGAGCCCTAGACCGTAATATTATATTATAATGAATTAACCTTTTAATGGTATAAAACAAAAAAAACCCACTCTGAGAGTGGGTTTTAGATTTTTAAGCTTGAAAAACTATTAAGCCTTTTTTACAAAAGGTAATCCTGTTTTTTCATTTTCAACAATCTTTTTTCCAGCAGGAAGATCACATGTATTGTCACGCTCATCTTTGGCGAAATAATAAATAGTTTGTTCTCTACCACCTTTAAGAATTACATCTTTTGTGTGTAAAAAATACGTCTTTCCTTTGCTATTTTTGAATGAATATCCCATAAT
>JAQXCA010000071.1 GCA_029252105.1 Flavobacteriaceae bacterium
TTCATTCGGGTTACATCCCGTAAAGACGAAAGCCGAAAGTGTTAATAAATAAACTATTTTTTTCATTTTCTTATTTTTTAGAAGTTAAGTTTTATGCCAAGACTGAATGTTCTTCCTGCACCGTAATAAACGCCGGCAGTTTGAGCGATTGAGCCCGCTCCATCTCGAGCATCCGAAATATATTCAGTGTTCAGAACGTTGTTCATTCTAGCCGATAATGACGCATCAAATTGACCAATATTAAAGCCATGATTTAGACCCAAGTCAAATAAACCGTAGGCTGGCATTTCCCATGAATCTTGACGGTTTGTATCATCACCCCTATCAGTAATTCTGTAACTAGCATACAAATCGCTAGCATAATTGTAGTCTATGTAAAAAGATGTTTTTTCCATCAATTTAAATTTAGAGCCTAAAGCGAATGTTGTTTGTGCAGCATCAGATACTTTTAAATCTTTTGCATAAACATCAACAGATTTGATTATTTGTCCACCTTCGTCAAATAACTTACCGCTAGCATCGTTTTTCCATTTCCAGTTTCCAATAGAAGCCATACCAGTAAAAGTAATCATATCACTTGCACGATACACAAAATCAACTTCTACACCCTGGTGTAAAGCATCAAGACCTGCAATATTATAATTCACACGGTCTCCTTGATTATCCGGATCATCTACGCTACCTGTCAAAGATTTATCTATCCAAGAGGTGTTGTAAATGTTAATATTTGCTGATAATTTGTCGCCTCTGATTCCGTATCCTATTTCTGCACTAAATACTTTTTCATTTAACGCGCCCTCATTGAAATCTGTTGAGCTATCGCTTTGGAAAACGTTTCCATCTAAGAAAGGTGCCTTTGAGAAGTACCCAATATTAACAAACACATTTCTTGTGTCGCTTAAATTGTAGTTTGCACCCCCTTTAACACTATATCCAAGAAAATCAACTTTATCGGACTCGCGAGCTGGATCTGTTGGAGCATAATACATGAATTCGTTTTTGCTGTAAGTAGTATTTGATATAGCAGACGCTAGGAAAATTGATAAATCAGCACTTGGAGAATATTCTGCTTGTGCAAAAAGTCCCCCTCTTACTACTATACCGTCATAATCTTTATTGAAACGATCTCCAACCTTTAACGCTTGACCAGATGTATTTTCATCGTTAGTATCGTTGACATAAAACTGACCTCCTAAAAGATCTGCAACTTCGTACCAGTGCGATCCCACGTAGTAACGTGCATCTACACCACCTGAAAGCACTAAGTCATCAGATAAGTTTGTTTTGATCGTTGATAATAAACCATACCATTCATGTGCATTTCGAGAAGATGCAAAGATATCTGTAGACCCAAATGCACCTTGAGCTTTATTTTCTTTTGCAATTTGATCAAAGTCAATTGGCTGATCGCTATCTCCTAAACGGTAGGCATCGTCATAAAATTTAGACCCTCGTTGTCTTCGTCCACCACCTTCTCCAAAAGAAGCATATAATGCAGTTGATATTGATGTATTATCATTTAAAGTCCAATAGTGGTTTAATGATATTTGAGGTTTATGATAGAAGTTATACGATAAGTGCTCTACTTCTCCGTTTCTAATTCCCCAATCTGGATTAAATCTTCTTCCACCTTGCTCTGTTGCTCTGTTCTGCTCAATCGTACGTCTGTTGTAACGTTGTCCGTGAGTTTGCTTTGCACCAAATGCAGTAAATGATAATTTATGATTTTCATTAATATTTTTAGAGATGTTAAGGAAATAATTGAACCCGTCAAACTCTGTTCCATCTACATAGCCGTCTCCTAAAATTTTAGCACCAGATACGGTAACAGCTACGCCGTTATCCATAAGACCAGTCGAATAGGTTATTCCATATTTTTGGTACCCATCATTTGCTGTTCCCATTCGAATGGATCCACCCGCTTCAACATCGGTTGTTTTAGTTACAATGTTGATCGTTCCACCAATAGATGGTACAGCTACTTTTGAAGCACCCAAACCTCTTTGTACTTGCATTGAGCTTGTGACGTCTCCTAAACCAGCCCAGTTTGACCAGTAAAGTCTTCCGTTTTCCATGTCATTAACGGGAATACCATTAATAAGGACACCTACATTTTCAGAACTAAAACCACGTAAGTTAATACGACCATCTCCATATCCACCACCAGACTTCGTCGCATAAACTCCTGGAGTCGCTTTTAAGATTTCTGGAAACTCTTGTGTTCCGAGTTTAAGTTCAATTTCAGATGCTTTAATTGTTGATACTGCGACTGGTGTTTTTCTGTCCACCGCAACTGAAGCAAAAATTTGAACCTCTTCTAATCCTAATTCGCTTGTTTCTAGTAAAACTGAACCGAGGTCAAGATCTCCTGAAAAAGGAATTGTAGTCGACACAAATCCAACATAGGACACCTCAATCTCTCCTGACGAATTTTTAGTGTTTAACGTGAAATTTCCATCGAAATCAGTAGAAACGCCGTTAGATGTTCCTTTTTCAACAATAGTAGCTCCAGGTAATGGTGCTTGTTGACTCGCATCGACAATTGTACCTGTTATAGTGCTCTGAGCAGCAACTGATAACGTACACACCATCAAGGCTAATGACATAATCTGTTTAATTTTTTTCATAATTGTAATTATGGTTTAATGTTAAGTTAATTAGTTTAAACAAAAATATGAATAATTAGCATATAAAGGCTCCAGTTTCTGTTAAAATAATCCACAAAAAAACACCTGACCAATAGAAAATCAAATGTTTTTAGAGTGTGTAATTAAATTATGTTAAAAAATTATCTGTTTTTTTTGTAATACTTCAAAAGATTCGATGTTGAGGTATCGTGATTCGCAATAGAACCTGTGTTGATTTCTTCTAAAATTTTGGTTGCTAGCTGTTTACCTAATTCAACCCCAAATTGATCATAACTAAAGACATTCCAAACGACTCCTTGAACAAATATTTTATGCTCATACATGGCAATTAGCTTTCCTAAACTTTCGGGAGTGAGTTGCTTTATAAAAATGGTATTGGTGGGTTTGTTGCCTTCAAATACTTTAAACGGAATAATTTCTGCTGATGTTCCTTCTGCAACGACCTCTGCCTCGGTTTTACCATTTAATAATGCTTCTGTTTGTGCAAAAAAGTTGGAAATCAACTTGTCTTGATGATCGTTGTTTCCGTGTAAGGGTTGTGTAAACCCAATAAAATCGGCTGGAATTAATTTTGTGCCTTGATGAATTAACTGAAAGAAAGCATGTTGAGAATTTGTTCCAGGCTCTCCCCAAACTAAATTTCCTGTTTGGTAATCAACCTCAACTCCAGAACGGTCAATACTTTTTCCATTACTTTCCATAATAGCTTGTTGCAAGTAGGTCGCAAATTGGTTCAAATACTGCGTATATGGAATAACTGCTTCGCTTTCTGCCTTGAAAAAATTATTGTACCATATGCTTAAAAAGGCTAAGATTGTTGGGATGTTTGTTTCAAATTCTTCTTCTTTAAAATGGGTGTCCATTTTATGAGCTCCAGCTAAAAGCGATTCGAAATTGTCATAGCCTACAGCTAAACTAATACTTAATCCTACAGCACTCCAAAGCGAAAAACGACCGCCTACCCAATCCCACATCGGGAAAATATTAGACGATTCAATTCCAAAAGCTTCCACTTTAGCAATGTTTGTAGACACCGCCACAAAGTGTTTTGCAACATCTTCTTGTTTTCCATGTTTCAAAAACCACTCTCTAATGGTTGTCGCATTTGATAAGGTTTCTTGAGTGGTGAATGTTTTTGAGACAATTACAAAAAGTGTAGTCTCTGGGTTAAGGGTTTTTAGAACCTCGTTAACGTGATCGCCATCAACATTACTCACAAAATGAGGTGTTAGATGATTGCCATAAAAAGCCAAAGAATCAACAACCATTGCAGGCCCTAAATCCGATCCTCCAATTCCTATATTGACTACATCGGTGAAGGCTTTATTGGTATATCCTTTTTTAGTTCCATTAATAATGGCCTCCGAAAAGGTTTTAATTAAAGACTTTACCTCATGAATTTCAGGGATAACATTCGCTCCATCTACTAAAACATTAGCGTCTTTTGGAGCACGAAGTGCAGTGTGAAGTACTGCTCTTCCCTCTGTATGATTAATGATATCGCCTTCAAAATATTTTGAAATTGCGTCTTTAAGTTTAAGCTCCTCAGCCAATGCTTTGAAAAGAGTCAAAGTCTCTTCGTTAATTCTGTTTTTTGAAAAATCCACATAAAAATCTTCCCACTGTATTGTAAATTTATCTGCACGACCAGGGTTTTCGGCAAACCATGTTTTCATGTGTGCATCCTTAACTGCTTCGAAATGGGAGTTTAATTTTGCCCATGCTTTTGTTTGCGTTGGATTTATTGAGTTTAATGCCATTGGTAATTTTTAAAAATATAGTATTAATTGATTGAATCTAGTTGTTGTTTTAAAGGCGCCATAAACACTTTAAAATCAGACTTTAAATTGGCTGGTAATGCTTTTGCATCTGGTAATTTTTGACGAAACGGATCAACTTGTTTTCCATTTTTCCAGAACCGATAGCACACATGTGGGCCTCCAGTGTTTCCTGTCATTCCTACCTTACCTATCACGTCGCCTTGTTTTACATATTCGCCAACACTAACCAAGCGTCGACTCATGTGCAAATATTGAGTGCTGTAAGTTGCGTTGTGTCGTATTTTTACATAGTTGCCATTCCCGCCTTTGCGTCTCGACTCCACGACTGTTCCATTTGCAGTTGCTAAAATAGGTGTCCCAATTGGAGCTGCAAAATCAGTTCCTTTATGAGGTCGTACGCGGTTTCCATAATAAGCGATGCGTCGCTTAAGGTTGTATCTTGAAGATATTCGACTAAATTGTAAGGGTGCTTTTAAAAATGCTTTCCGAAGACTTTTTGCGTTCTCGTCAAAGTAATCTGTAGTGTTTTTAGATTCTCGATTCATGTAATTAAACGCATAAAACGATTCACCTTTGTGTTCGAAAAATGCCGCTTTTATACTTTCAATCCCTGCATAAATAGAGTCATCCACAAATCGTTTATTATAAATAACTTTGAAATTATCACCTTTTTGAAGTCTAGAAAAATCAATGGTCCAGGCATATATATCATCAGACATATCATAAATCAATTGGGTCGGCAATCCCTGGTCTTCCATGGTTTCAGAAAGTGTGTTCTGAATAATCCCAGAAGTCTCCATTTCAACAATTTTAATAGGCTTTCTTTCTGTATAAGCAATAATTGAATCGCAAAATTCAACCACGATGTATTCAATTGTATTGGGCTGATATATAAAAACTAAGGGCTTTTGAGTGTCTTCATTAGCGTACAAAACGGTATATGGCTTGCCAATTCTTAATCGGCGAACGTCAAAAACTTCTTTTGTTTTTTCAGCAATATGATGTATTTGAGGGTAAAATAAATGGTGTTTCTCTAATAAAACTCCAAAGCTATCGCCACTTCTAACAGTATCATTAACCACTTCAAAGTTATTGAGATTATATCCAAACTTAAAATTATCTTTTTCGACTATTGCTATCGGCTCGACTTCAATTACGGAGTCTTTATAGCAGCTTTTTATGACACTATAAATACTAACAACTGCAAAGCCGTATATAAAAAATTTAAAATTAAAATATTTTTTGTTAATGCTCAACGTCATGCCCCCAATTGTCTTTTTCTTCTTGGCTCCAAAGTTCAGGAAAAAATATTCTTTTTTGGTATTTTGGATGCATATATTTTTGCCAATCACTTCCGCCAGTGGCTGCACCATCACCTTCTTTACCCAAAATATAGTGTTTTGCAGCGTTATAATGTGCCATCACCCAAGTGACATTAACTGTGTAATCATAATGTTTCATGGCAGTTATTAGACTTGCATCTTGTTGGTTTTCTCTTGAGAGTTCTTTAAATCGTGTCCAGATATTTTTAGTATTACAACGTTTCATAAACGTAATAAACTCGTCTTTGTAGCGGTTTTCAAAATTAGATAATAACGTAGATTTTTGACCTGTCTTATAATCTTTTCCTGCGGCTTGCCAATACAAATGCTCAAAGGCATGCTCAAACGAGGTGTCTCTATCAATATTCGCACGAAATCGGATGTCAATCAAGTTAACTAACTCTGTAGAAGCAAATTCAATTTTACGGTATTGCGCACTTTGAAACCCACTTGCAGGCGTCAATGTGTGCCTGAATTTATTATATTGAGCAATATCCATCCCTTCCCGCATTATATTGAACGAGGTTGTTAGCATATCGAAATAACGGCTAATTCGCATGAGTTTATCTTGAAAAAAAGCAACTTGTAGTGACGTTGAATCAGACACTTGTTTAATTTCCCAAAGTATCATTTTAAAAATTAATTCATTGATTTGATGGTAAGCAATGAACACCATTTCATCCGGAAGATCTGTACGTTGAATTTGTAAGCCTAATAAAGCATCTGTGTGAATATAGTCCCAATAGGTTATTGAATTGCTATGTAATAGTCCCTCTAGATGTACATCACGGTCTTGGTGGATAGACTTGTATTTGTCATCGAGAAGGTCTAATAATTTGTCTGTGGTAGGTTTTTTTGTCATTAGTTGTTATAATTGAATTTCAAAGGGATACTTAAGCCCTTTTTGAGCTTCTAAATCAGCTCTTAATGAACCGACTCTCAAATCTGCTTTGATTTTTACTGGAATTTTATTTTGATCTGCAGTGACCCACAATGTTAAACTTTCTTCTTCTTTAAAAACACGTCCAGCCATGACGTAAGGTCTAAACTTGAGGCATTTAATTTTTCCAAAATCTGTATTAATAGTTTCTCGTCCTAAATATTTTAATTTAAATAAAAACGTTTCGCTATCAAAGAATATATTTAACGCTACAACATCGCCTTCTTTAATAGTTTTTGTATCATAATTATTCCTAAGATAATAATACGCCGACACTAAATCTTGAATGTTTTTTTCAATATCCATTGAAGAATTTGTGTTGTTCTTCAAGTCGTTAATCAAGGCTTTATTTTGTTCGTGGTCAAATTCTACAATTCTATTCTTGGTATACCCGCCTTCATCTATATCTCTTATAAATTTATAGGGCACTCCTGTTTGTTTATCAAAATGACTTTCATAATGATCCTCTACTTTAAAAAACCATTTAATAGCTCCTGTAGTCCACCCTTTTCCTACCACCTTATAAACCGCTTTGTCCTGGTATGTACTTTCGGAAACCTCAAGAGTCGCGTTTCCTGCTTTAAACCAATTGCTATAACTAAGTTTGAATTTGAGCCACTCACCCGCTTGAAACGAGGAGGGGTTTTGAGCTTCTATGAACTGAAACCCTAAACATAACAGAAAAATTAGTGGTAATTTTTTCATGACAATCTAGAACTACTAATTAATTTAAAATATTTTTAATGTTTTTACAAATTTGCAAATATTATTCCAAATTATAAAATGAATGGATCTTAAGTCCAAAAAAAATCTACTACTTTGGAATTTGCCTTAATATTTAAAACCAATACCCTACACTTACGATCAAACCAGAATAACTTAAATCTCCAGCCCAATTATATTTTAATTCGATTGGCCCAAAAACAGTTTCTAAACCATAACCCATTGCATACCCACTGTATGATGGAAGTTCAATCCATGTTTTATTCAAAAAAATATCATCTGCAATATTCGAAAAATTAGCAGAAAAGTTAAAATGATGATTTTTAAAAAATTCATAATCAAGGGTCGAGGTTAGTTTTACAAAACTATTCCCACTAAGCGCAAAATATTCATACCCATAAAAGGTAGTGTAGTTGTTAAAGTAATTAGAACCATACCCTCCAAGCCCAAAATTGAGCGCCTTCGTATTGCTATCTCCGACTTTAAAACCGCCTTGTACATCAATATTCACAGAAAGCTTATCCCTAATCGAAAATGCTTTCGAAATTTGTGATTTGAAAATTGAAAACCCATTAAAATTATTATTAAAATCGGAGGAGGCTAAATAGTATTGAAAACCGCCCTCAAAAAGGAAACCACTTGTTGGGAAAAACTTATTGTCTATAGTATCAAACTTAAGAGATCCGAAAAAGCTATAAAAATCACTATCTTCAAACGTATATTCTAAAGTTTCAAAAGCGTTTAGAAATGCATTTTCGTTAGTTGTAATTTTTAAACTTTTCAACTCCAATCCAATTTTTAGTGCAAAGTCTTTTTTAATAAGAGATTCTATAAAAAATTGATGTGTAAATTCGCTAAAAGACATTTGGATTTCATCCACCTTTGGATAAACGTCATCAGAAATGAAACCAGTAGGACTATTAAAACTATCGAAACCAATATACTTAGAATTAAGTCCCACGCTCCAATAAAAACCCTTATCAATATAGTAGTCAAAGTTGTAGCGAATATTATCACCAAGAATAAAATCTATTGATAATACATCGTTTTTAAGAAGTAATTGTTTTTTTGTAAGGTTTAGAAGGGCTGCACTCTTATATAGTTGATCGAAATGCACTCCAAATTTCACAAATGCTGTGTTTTTTGCCTCAACAACTTTAGCGCTTAAATCATAGCCTTGATTTGATGGGTGAAATTTATATAAAAAACTATCAAAATTATTTGTAGCTACTAAATTATTAACCCCTTCACTAAAGTCGTTAAAACTAATGGTTTCTCCGCTTCTAAACCTCAACTTCCCTTTAACGTATGAAGATGTGTATTTTTCTAGACCAGAAATTGAAATATCATTGATTTTAACTTCTTTAAAATCGGGAAATTTAACTGCTGTTTTTATGAAGTTTTGTGCCTTAGCTATGGCTTGAAATTCTTTTAAATACAGTGACGCCGTTTCTTCTCCTTTATCTATAATTTTTATACCATCTTTAAAAGAAACAATCGAGTAATCAGCTACATCTGGTTTTATATAGATATCTGTTAATATTGATTTCTCGCTCATTTCTTCAGCAGCTCTAAAGTTGCTGATTTGATTTAAGATGTTAGAAACTGATTCTAATTCATTAATTTCAAGAAGGTCATCTTGTACGTCAACTCCGATGATTATATCAATATCTTTTGAAACTAAATCCTTTATGGGGAAATTATTAACAATCCCGCCATCCATGAGCAGTTTGCTGTCCAATATTACAGGCTGAAAAAGAGTTGGTAATGCGCTACTTGCTGCTATTGACTGGGCAAGATTTCCGTGATCTAAAACCACCTCATTTCCTGTTTTCATATCCGTCGCCACACAATAAAACGGAATAGGTAATTTGCTGAAATCATTTATTCCACTAACACTTAACGTTAGTTTTGACACTAAATTAAATAAATTTTGACCTCTCGAAATTGATGAGGGTAAGTGAATTTTAAAATTATTAAAAGGCAGTGCTAACGCATATTTTTCTCCGTTTTTACGTTCATAAAATGTTTTAGACGCTCTTGGAATTTCATCGCTTATCAGCAAATCAAATTTGGTTGACCTAATAATAGAATCCAATTGTTTTCCTGTGTACCCAGACGCATACAAACCTCCAACAACCGCGCCCATGCTTGTACCAGCAACATAATCTACACGAACTCCTAAGCTGTCTAGCATTTTTAGAACGCCTACATGCGCTAACCCTTTGGCGCCACCCCCACTAAGAACTAATCCAACTCTAGGGTTTGACGGCTTGTTTTCTTGAGAAAATCCCCAAGAAAAAAAGAATACAAATACTAGGACTACTAGGTTACGCACGAAATTTGTTTTGATAATAATTATAAATAATTTGGGCTTTTGACACGCCAACCACTTGCTCTAATTCATCTAATGCTGCAAATGAAATACGTTGTACTGATTTAAATTTTTTCAATAACTCTAGAATTGTTTTTTCTCCAATACCTGTAATGGATTCTAACTCCGAGTTTAAAGCCGTTTTACTTCGTTTATTTCGATGGTGCTCAATCCCAAACCGGTGTGCTTCGTTTCGAAGTTGCTGAATGATTTTAAGCGTTTCGCTTTTTTTGTCTAAATATAAGGGAATTGGATCATTTGGATAGAATAATTCTTCTAAACGTTTTGCAATTCCGATAATCGCAATTTTTCCGCGAAGCTTCAAATCATCTAAACTTTTTAGAGCAGCAGACAATTGTCCTTTCCCTCCATCAATTATAATCAAATGTGGCAACGGTTGTTTTTCATCTAATAAGCGTTTATAACGGCGATAAACCACTTCTGTCATTGACGCAAAATCATCGGGTCCTTCAACGGTTTTAATATTAAAATGACGGTATTCTTTTTTACTTGGTTTCCCGTTCTTGAAAACAACACAAGCAGCTACAGGATGAGTGCCTTGAATATTGGAGTTATCAAAACACTCAATATGCGTAGGCGCCTCCGAAAGCCTCAAATCTGATTTCATTTGAGCCATAATGCGTTCTACATGGCGATCGGGATCCGTTATTTTAACTTGCTTTAATTGTTCTAAACGCTGATATTTGGCATTGCGTAGCGATAAATCAATCAACTGTTTTTTATCCCCTACTTTGGGAATAGTTAGTCTTAATTCTGGGCCTAAGTTGACTTCAAAAGGCACGTAAATATCTTTAGATTCTAATGCAAACCGTTGGCGCATTTCGGTAATAGCAAGTTCTAACAACGTTTGATCGCTTTCTTGAAGTTTCTTTTTTAACTCCATGGTGTGCGAACGAATAATGGCGCCGTATGAAAGTTGTAAAAAATTCACATACGCATAGCTTTCATCACTTACAATTGTAAAGACATCTACATTACTAATCTTTGGATTTACAATAGTTGATTTTGCCTGATAGTTTTCGAGAATTAGTAATTTTTCTTTTAGGGATTGTGCTGCTTCAAACTCTAAGTTTTCTGCAAATGTTTTCATTTGAGATTTAAACACTGAAATAGAGTTTTTAAAATTCCCTTTCAATATTTCACGAATCGTGGCGATGTTTTCTAAATACGACGCTTCATGCTCTTTAGCTTCACAAGCCCCTTTACAATTGCCTAAATGGTATTCTAAACAAACTTTATATTTTTGACTTGATATCTTTTCCTGAGACAAATCATATTTACAAGTTCTTAATGGAAACAACCCCTTAATAAGGTCTAAAAGTGTGTACACTGTTTTGATGCTCGTGTAGGGTCCAAAATATTCAGAGCCATCTTTAATGATACGGCGGGTTTGAAACACCCTAGGAAAAGGTTCTTTTTTAATACAAATCCAGGGATATGATTTATCATCTTTTAAAAGTACATTATAGCGCGGTTGGTACTTTTTAATAAGATTGTTTTCAAGCAGTAAGGCATCCGTTTCTGTTTCTACAACAATATGCTTTATCTCTACAATTTTTTTAACAAGAACATTTGTTTTTCCATAATCGTGAACTTTATTAAAATACGAACGGACTCTGTTTTTTAAATTTTTGGCTTTACCGACATAAATGACCACCCCCAAAGCATCATAAAACTGATAAACACCAGGCGTATTTGGTAAGGTTTGTAATTGAATCTCAATATTTGGATTACTCATTATTCCAAAGGTATATTAATTCCGACGATTGTAAAAATTGAATTTGCATTTTTAGTATATTGCAATTGTTTAACTCCGTATAAGTTATGAATATTGTAATATTGTCGCGTAATATAAATCTATATTCAACCCAACGGCTTATTGAAGAAGCTCAAATCAGAAATCATCACGTCGAAGTTGTTGATCCTTTGGAGTGTGATATCATTATTGAAAAAGAAAAACCAACCATTTTATATAGAGATAGCTATTTAGATACTGTGGATGCTATTATTCCTAGAATTGGTGCTTCAGTTACATATTATGGCTGTGCCGTAGTTAGACAATTTGAAATGATGAATGTGTTTTCGACTGTATCTTCAGATGCGATTATTCGATCTAGAGATAAACTGCGTAGTTTTCAGCACCTTTCAAAAGCAGGTGTCGATATGCCAAAAACAGTATTTACCAATTATTCTCGGGATATAGATAAAGTAATTGCACAAGTTGGTGGCATTCCTGTTGTAATCAAATTACTTGAAGGTACTCAAGGAATTGGTGTGGTTCTCGCGGAGTCTAAAAATGCTGCCGAATCTGTACTAGAAGCGTTTAACGGTTTGGAAGCTAGAGCTTTGGTACAGGAGTATATTGCAGAAGCAAAAGGTGCCGACTTAAGAGCTTTAATTGTAGATGGACAGGTTGTTGGGGCTATGAAGCGTCAAGGGAAAGAAGGCGAATTTAGATCAAACTTACACAGAGGCGGAACCTATGAACAGTATAAATTGGATGAGAACGAAATTAAGCTTGCCATAAAAGCAGCGCGAAAATTAAAACTCCCAATTTGTGGGGTTGATATTTTACAATCTAATCGTGGCCCTCTAGTAATGGAAGTTAATTCTACGCCTGGTCTTGAAGGTATTGAAGTTGCATCAGGAAAAAATATCGCAAAATCCATCATAACCTATATTGAAAGACATCGCAAATTATAACCTATTAGAAACTAATATTGAGACGCTAAGGATAGTGTTATTTATAATTCAATACCAATTATAGCGTGAAAAAACAACAATTAAGAGTCCATTACAAAAAACTTCGAAACGCATTAAACACGCAACAGATTGACGATTTCAGTATTCAAATTGCGAACTTAACACTACAACTGCCCATATGGAAGCACTCATTTTTTCATATATTTTTAACGATTGATTCCTTAAAAGAAATATCAACAGAACCTATACTATCCATTCTTTCAGGTAAAGATAAGCATATTGTACTGTCTAAAAGTAACTTTGAAACCCGAACGCTTTCGCATATTTTATTACAAGACAATACGCGTTTCAAAACAAATTCATGGAACATTCCTGAACCCGAAAATGGTATCGCTATAAGCAATGAACAAATAGAAGTTGTGTTTATTCCGCTTTTAGCTTTTGATGTGTGCGGAAATCGTGTGGGTTATGGAAAAGGATTTTACGATGACTTTTTAAAAAACTGTTCAAAGGATACCCTAAAAATTGGATTGTCATTTTTTGAAGCAGAAGCAGTTATAGAAGATATTGAATCCCATGATATGCCTTTAGATTATTGTGTCACACCAAAAAAAATCTACACATTCTAAGTTGTTGTAGGCTTGGGAAATATTTTTTTATTAAATACTAAAAGTAATCCAACACCTGTACTTATTGCCATATCTGCGACATTGAAAACGGGATCAAAGAAAGAGAAGTAATTACCGCCTATAAATGGGATCCATTCTGGGAAATAGCCCTTAAACAAAGGGAAGTAAAGCATATCTACGACATTTCCATGAAACACACTCGCATAGCTTTCAGAAGCAAATAAAGTCGAGGTTTGACCCAAACTCCCGTCAAATAAAATGCCGTAAAAAACAGAGTCAATAATATTTCCAAGTGCTCCTGAAAAAACCAAAGCTAAAGAAATAATAAGGATTTTAGAGGCTGATTTTTGAAGGCTTTGATGCAGCCAATATCCGATGCCAAAAAGTGCGAAAATTCTGAAAATTGTTAAAAACAGTTTCGCACTTGAATCGTTGATATGAGAGGAAATATCACTTAATTTAGCACCCCATGCCATGCCTTCATAAAAAATAAAAAAAAGTCGAAACCATTCAAAAACCTTGAGTTCTTGACCAAGTTCAAAATGCGTTTTTATATAGATTTTAGAGGCTTGATCAATAAAAAGAATAATTGCTATTACTAAAAATGT
>JAQXCA010000094.1 GCA_029252105.1 Flavobacteriaceae bacterium
ATTTTAAACCTTTTTCCCCCAACTCAATCACTTACAGTTACTTATTACGAAACAGAATCAGAAGCACTTTCAGAAACCAATAAAATTTTTGATATATCAAAGTATGATAACAGCACAGGGCTAGATCAGTTGATTTGGGTTAGAGTGGACTCTAATTCAGATAATTCTTGTGAAGGTGTAGGATCCTATATCAATTTAATTGTAAATCCGTTACCGATAATAGCGCTTCCTACAAATAATCCATACTATTGTGTAGGTAGTACGAATTCCTTAACAATTGATTTACATTTGGAATTTGATAATTTATTGTTGGGAACTCAATCTGCAACAAATTTTTCGGTTAGTTATTATGTCTCAATGAGCGATGCGTTAAGCCCTACGGGGTCCATTACTTCACTTTCTAACACCACTACATCACAACTTATTTACTGTAGAATTGATAATCTCAATACCCCTTGTTTTGATATAGAATCATTTACAGTGGATTTTATTAATAAGCCCAAGGCAACTTCGGTAGTGCCGTTTGAAGAATGTGATGCGGATAATGATGGTGTTTTTGTGTTTGACACGACTGACTTAGAGACCACTGTTCTTGACGGACAAACAACAATGTCAATTACTTATTTTGATGCTTCCGGTGCTCCATTAACAGATTCAAATGGTCTTCTTGTTTTAAGTCCATTTCCATCAATTTTTTCTACAACTACGAGCACAATTCGTGCGGTAGTCTCAAATGCTTTTTGTGCAGATGCTTTTGTAGATATTAGTTTTATGGTGAATAATAATACAGATTTTTTTGTAGAAGATCTTGTAATCTGTGACGGTTCAATAGAATATTTAGAGTTAGATTTAGAATACCCCTCAAATACCTATAACTACAGTTGGCTGTTACCAAATTTAGACACTTATTTTTCTGTTCTCCCTGAAATTTCTATCGATCAAACCGGACTTTACTCAGTTACGGTCACGAACCTAGATGGAAGTTGTTCAAATACCCAAAGTTTTGAAGTTTTTGCTTCTGAGGGTCCAACACTTTCATTGGAGGATATTACGGTTGTTGAAGCGACCTCAAATAATTCTATTTCAATTTTAGAGTCTAATTTAGGGTCATCCAATTATGAGTTTAAGCTTGTAGACGAAAATGGATTGTTGGTTGCAGGTTATCAAGATAATGGCTATTTTGGCAATCTAACAGGTGGTATCTATACGTTATTTGCAAGAGACTATCTTAAGTGTGAAGAAGTTTCAATTAGGGTTCCTGTGCTCTATTTTCCTAAATTTTTCACACCAAATAATGATGGCTATAACGATACTTGGGAAATCAAAGGCATCCGTTCCAATGATTATAAGTCTAGTCATATTTATATATTTGATCGTTATGGGAAACTTTTAAAATCTATGGCATTAATAAATAATTCTTGGAACGGCTTGTATAATGGATCTCGACTTCCTTCTAGTGATTACTGGTTTCGGATTGAACTTGTTAGATTGGACGGAACACTATTAAGTAAACAAGGTAATTTTTCTCTTAAATACTAACGACTTATTTTTTATGACAGAATTCAATTTTAAAATATAGATTAATTACTTTTGTGGTAAGATTGAATTTAAATCATATTTTGAAAATAAAGCACACACCATTACAGTTATTACATGTCTCAAAAGCTATTGTTTTGTTATTAACTGCTTGTGTGTTTTCATGTCAAAACACATCAAAAGTAGAGAAAGAGATTTCTGCAATAGATATTGATTTGAATATTGAAAGGTTTGATCAGATGTTTGCTTCATCTACAGCCTCAGATCTTCCAGTATTACAACAAAACTATCCTTTTTTGTTTTCTAAAAGATATGCAGATTCTGTGTGGATTAAGCGCATAAGTGATCCGATTCAACAGCTTCAAAACCGTGCAGTAGACAGTGTTTTTGTGGATTTCTCTAGTATTGAAGCTGAAATTAGTCGTTTCTATCAACACCTTAAATATTATAATAAAGCGCTCAAAACACCACGACTCATTACCGTTTTATCAGATGTTGATTATCGGAATAAAGTGGTGGTTACCGATTCCATTGTGCTCATTGCATTAGACACCTATCTTGGCGAGGAGCATGAATTTTACACAAGTTTTTATGACTATATAAAACAAAATTTAAACAAAACTCAAATTGTATCTGACTTAGCTACTTCTTATGCCGAGCAGTTAATTTATCAACCTAGACGGGCTACTTTTCTTGAAGAAATGATTTATTTTGGAAAGCAATTGTATTTAAAAGATCTGTGGATTCCATTCAAGGAAAACAATGAAAAAATCGGCTATTTGCCAGCGCAATATGAGTGGGCTGTAGCTAATGAGTTTTATATTTGGCAATACTTTGTTGAAAAAGAATTATTATATGAAACTGATCGAAAACTGTTAGCACGTTTTATTATACCGGCACCCTTTTCACGATTTAATTTAGAGCTAGATAATGAATCTCCTGGACGTTTGGGTCAATATATGGGGTGGCAAATTGTAAAATCCTATATGGAAAACAATACAACACCAGTACTGGAAATGCTTCAAATGGAAGCGACAGAGATTTTTAATAACGCAAAATTTAAACCAAAAAAATAATGGCACAAACTCATACTTCAAAGATAGAAATGACCGTTGAATTAGATGAAAACCGTGTTCCTGAACACTTGTTTTGGACGGCTCAAGATGGAGGTGTTTCAAATCAAGAAGCTAAAGCTATGATGCTTTCTGTCTGGGATCAAAAAAAACAAGAAACTCTTCGAATTGATCTATGGACAAAGGATATGCCTGTTGATGAAATGAAATTGTTCTTTCATCAAACACTCGTCACAATGAGTGACACCTATTTGCGGGCAACTCAAGACGAAAAAATGACAGCAACAATGAAGGATTTTTGTGACTATTTTGCTGAAAAACTGGACCTCGTAAAAAAATAAATTACCATTCGTTTAGTCGGTTCGAATCTAATTTTAGAAAAATAAAGACGAGTATTGTAAAGGCCCAAAGCCCTGAGCCTCCGTAACTAAAAAAGGGCAAAGGAATACCTATTGTTGGGATTAGGCCCATGACCATTCCTATATTAATCATAAAATGCACAAATAATATACTGGCTACACTATAGCCATAGACCCTACTAAATTGTGATTTCTGTTGTTCGGCGAGATGTAAAATCCGTAAAATTAATAATACAAACAGCACAATAACGATACTGCTTCCAATGAACCCCCATTCTTCGCCAATAGTACTAAATATATAATCTGTATGTTGTTCTGGTACAAATTTACCTCTGGTTCGTGTTCCATCCATGAACCCTTTTCCAAAAACCCCACCCGAACGAATTGCTTTCTCAGACTCATTTAGGTTATAGGAAATGTTGCGCTTCATGGCCTGTAATTTCTCAGGGTTTTTTTCTAAACGCAACCATAGGCCGATACGATCTTGTTGGTGATTTTGAAGCACATTATTAAAGGCCCACTGAATGCTACAACTAATTCCAATACTAAATATTAAGATTGTCAATATCCCTTTAAACTTCTTCTTTTTCCTCTTAAAAAAAAGTTGATATATTAAAAGTATTACTGCCAATACAGCACAGACCAACCCCGCAGAAAACTTTAAAGTTGCTATACCTAGGAGCGCAACAAATACGCCAAATATAATATAATATTGAGGAATACCTTCTCTATAAAACACAAAAATAAGACTTAAAAACACTAATGTACTTCCAGCATCATTTTGTAATAATATTAGCAATGCAGGTAAACCGACTACTATAGCGGCCCTGATTTGATCTTTTTGATCCCTGATATTTGTTTGTAAATCACTAATATATTTAGCCAATGCCAAAGCAGTTGCAAATTTCGCGAATTCACTAGGTTGTAAAGTCATCCCTCCTAAATCATACCATGATGTAGCCCCGTTTATTTGTTTTCCAGCAAGAAATAATCCTATTAATGATACTAACGAGCAGAGGTAAATAATACTTGCAAAGCGTTCGTAAAATTTAGCATCAACTGATAAAATTAGTAGTATTAAAATAAGGGAACTAACTATAAAAACAAGTTGTTTGCCATAGGGTTTAGCAATGTCAAAATAAGAGGTAAACTCGCCCACAGAAGATGCAGACAGGATATTAAAATAGCCAAAAACAACGAGTGCTGCAAAAATAATTACAGTCACCCAGTCTAATTGAAAACTATTTGCACGGTTCAGGTTCATTGCTCATTAATTTCAAAAGGTTCTCCGCTATAGGGTTTCAAATATTCGTCTTCTAGGCTTTTTTCAATAACCAAACGTTCCATTCGTTTTAAAGTCACTTCCCCCTTAAGGTGTTTTTCGATCATTAGACTTGCGATTCGACCTGCCCAACGGGAACCGTAATACCCATTTTCAACCAAAATGGCAATCGCTATTTTAGGGTCGTCTTTAGGCGCAAAAGCCACAAATATTGAATGATCCGTAAGTTGTTGCCTAACACCATCAATTTTAGTGAAATTTTCTGCTGTTCCAGTTTTGCCACAAATTTCTATCCCAGGAACTTTTAGAAAACTTGCAGTTCCTTTTGTATATACATTATGCATCCCTTCAATAACAGCATCAAAATGTTCAGGGCTAATAGAGGTTTGTTTAGGAGTTGAAAAGTTAGGGTTTATAGTTTGACCTTCTATAGATTTTATGATATGAGGAGTATAGTAATAACCTTTATTTGCAATGGCAGCGGTCATATTTGCTAATTGAATGGGTGTTACCAAAATTTCTCCTTGTCCAATAGCGTTAGATATGATGGTTGTAGCTCCCCATTGAAAATCTGGATACCATTTATTATAATAGTTTCCATCAGGAATATTTCCTTTTTTACCTACAGATAAATCATTTCCTAGAAAATCGCCTAAACCAAAACTTTTAATATGATTACTCCAGTTGTCCATGGATTCGGAAGCATTCGGAGTATTTTCAATTGTAGTTCTAAACGCCATGGCAAAATAGGAATTACATGAGTAACTAATTCCAGAATTTAAATTTCTGAATCCACCACCACAATGGCATTGCATGACGCGTCTTTTTTTACCATAAATGTATTTTCCCGAGCAAATGATGTTTGTTTTTGTGTCAATAGCTTGTTCTTGTAAGGCGGTTAATGCTACTAGTAATTTAAACGGCGACCCAGGGACATGCATTCTTGTGAGTCCCTTGTCAATTAAAGGTCTGTGGATGGTGTCTAAGTACAGTTTGGTGTAGTTCTTGGAACGTTGGCGTCCTACTAATACGTTTGGATTGTATGAAGGTGCGGAAACAAGACTCAAGATTTCACCTGTACTTGGTTCAATGGCAACAATCCCTCCAATTTTGTTTTGCATCAGCAATTCTCCATAGGCTTGAAGTTCAGAGTCAATGGTGATTTTAATGTCTTTTCCCGGCACAGGTAGGGTGTCAAATACGCCATCTTTATAAGCGCCAATATCTCTATTGTAAATATTTTTTTGGATGTATTTCACTCCCTTAACGCCTCTTAGTGTTTTTTCATACGAGATTTCGACCCCTTGTTTTCCAATCAAATCACCAAGGCGGTAATAGGAATCCTTAGTGATTTCTTTAGTATTAGCCTCAGCAATGTACCCCAATACATTGGCGCCAATGGAAGTTTGATAATCTCTCACGGATCTTTTTTGAATGTAAAATCCTTTAAATTTCCTTAATTTTTCTGAAAGAAAAGCATAATCTTCTTTGGAGAGATGACGTAAGAATGGTGATGGAAGTCGTGGAGAATAATTCTTAGCACGCTTATAAGACTTAAAAAAAGTAGCCTTGTCAATCTTTAATAAACTACAAAACAGTATCGTATCTAAAGGTTCAACTTCTCTAGGAATTACCATTACATCATAACTCGGTTGATTGGCCACTAAAAGACTATCGTTTCGATCATAGATATAGCCGCGTTTTGGATAATGAAAAACCTTGCGGATTGCATTGTCGTTACTGATGCTGTAGGCATCAGCTGTATAGATTTGCAAATAAAATAAACGTCCTATAAAACAAATCCCTGTTAGAATAACCAATCCAAAAAGCAATACTTTTCTCATAGCTCTTTTTTGCTAAATAGTGAGGTAAGAAGTAGACAAACAATTAGTGTGAAAACACTTGAATATAGAGTTTGTTTAACAATCAGTAAGGTCTCATTTTTATCAAACACAACTAGGGAAAATAAAATAGCATGATGAATAACGACAAGAAATAAAAAGTAAATCAGTCGTTGACTTAAAGTCGTGTTGCTAAACTTTACGGCTTGATATTCATAAGCAGCACCAAACGAAAATTTTAGAAAAAGCGGCCGCACATATGCAATTGCTACACTAGCACTTGCATGTACTCCTCCAGAATCTAAAAACATATCAACTGACAAGCCTAGTAGAAAACTTAGAAAAATAAATAATAACCGATTATTGGTAATGGGGTATAGGAATATGAAAATGATATAAATATAGGGGTTAAGGTACCCTAAAAAGTTGATATTACTACAAATGATTATTTGCAGAAAAACCAGTCCTATAAATCGTAAAACAGTATTTAATACAATATTATTCATCAGAAATATTTAAGGCTCTTAATTCATTAATGTCTGTGTTTTTAATGATATAAACATGTTCTAAATTTCTCATATCATTAAACAATTTAACCTCGATAATATAAAGGTCTTCGGTGTCATTAAGCGCGTAAGAAAGGATACTTCCTACAGGGATATTTGGGGGAAACGTAGAGGAGTAGCCACTAGTAACGATGGTGTCACCGATAGATAGTTTTACGAGATCTTGCACATCTTTTAGTTGTGCAACTTCTGGAGATTTGCCATCCCAACTTAAAATTCCAAAATAATTTGTTTTCTTTAACTTTACATTGATTCGACTACTAGTATTTAAAATTGACAATACTCTAGAGTAGTTGGAAGATGTTGCATCAATTATCCCAACAATTCCTTTGGAGGTAATCACACCATAATCCTCTTTAATACTGTCGTTTTGCCCTTTATTGAGGGTTAAGTAGTTGTTAGGTAAGGCAAAACTATTTTTATAAATTAGACTAGGAAATAGATCATATTTTTGTTCCAAAAGAGTATCGACAGGTGTCAAATTCTCACGACTAAAAACAAGTGTTTTTAAGCGACTGTTCTCATTTAGAAGTATTTCGTTTTCTTTTTTTAAATTAAAATATTGAGAGATGCTGTGAAAAGTACCGTAAACGCTCCCTGTAATTTGATTGGAGGAATTAATGAACTTACTTCGATGATATCCATTAGATCGGATCGTGAGCGAAAGGCCACAAGAAAACAACAGTAAAAACAAGACAAATGTTTTGTTTTTAATGAAGAAATTAAAAAGTTGTTGCATTACCTAGGATCTATTTTATCAAGACACTTTTATATTTTGCAATGTTTTTAAGAACAATTCCAGTTCCCCGAACAACAGCTCTTAATGGGTCTTCTGCAATATAAACGGGTAAATCTGTTTTTTGAGATAATCGTTTATCTAATCCTCTTAACATTGAACCACCACCAGCGAGATAGATGCCAGTATTATAAATATCAGCTGCAAGTTCTGGAGGAGTTTGTGACAGTGTTTCCATTACAGAGTCTTCAATTCTTAGGATTGATTTATCTAACGCTTTTGAAATTTCGCGATGCGTAATTTCAACTTGTTTAGGCTTTCCTGTAAGTAAATCTCTACCCTGAACATTCATTTCATCTGGCGGAATTTCTAAATCTTCGGTTGCAGCTCCAATTTGGATTTTTATTTTTTCCGCACTACGATCTCCAACATATAAGTTGTGTTGTGTTCGCATATAATAAATGATATCATTTGTAAAGACGTCTCCTGCGACTTTCACAGATTTATCACATACAATTCCGCCAAGAGCAATCACTGCAATTTCGGTAGTTCCACCTCCGATATCAACAATCATATTTCCTTTAGGTTGCATGATATCTACTCCAATTCCAATAGCCGCTGCCATCGGTTCGTGGATCAAGTACACTTCTTTCCCATTTACGCGTTCAGCAGATTCTTTTACTGCGCGCATTTCAACTTCCGTAATCCCTGAAGGAATACAGATCACCATTCTTAGAGAGGGTGCGAATAATTTATTTTTCAGTGCAGGAATACTTTTAATAAATAAACTTATCATTTGTTCAGACGCATCAAAATCTGCAATAACACCATCTTTCAATGGGCGAATTGTTTTGATATTTTCATGCGTTTTTCCTTGCATTAAATTGGCTTCTTTACCTACAGCAATAATTTTCCCTGAGACTCGATCCCTAGCAACAATAGAGGGGCTGTCAATCACAACTTTGTCGTTGTGAATGATTAAGGTGTTGGCAGTGCCTAAATCGATGGCAATCTCCTCTGTTAAGAAGTCAAAAAATCCCATATGTTATAAAAAATTTATCAAAGTATTAAAATAATATGCAGTTTTGTAAATGTACTAAAATAAAATTTAGTTTGGAAATGCCTTTTGATTAAATAAATTAGTGTTTAAAATGACGTGTTTTTGTAAACACCATCGCCACATTATTGGCGTTACAATAATCAATACTTAATTGGTCTTTTATAGATCCACCGGGTTGAATGACTGCTGTAATTCCGGCATCTTTAGCGATTTCGACACAGTCAGGAAATGGAAAAAATGCATCACTAGCCATCACGGCGCCATTAAGTTTGAAATTAAAAGAATTTGCTTTATGAATCGCCTGATTTAAGGCATCGACACGACTTGTTTGCCCAGTTCCACTAGCAAATAATTGCTTGTTTTTGGCTAAAACAATTGTATTTGATTTTGTGTGTTTACATATTTTGGAGGCAAACAATAAATCTTCAATTTCAGTGTCAATAGGCGTCGAATTTGTTGCGTTTTCTAAAATTTTACGTTCATCGGTAATCATATTTTTATCTTGAACCAGTACGCCATTCAAGCAACTCCTTACAATGGTTTCGGGTAATTCAATAGTATTTTGAATCAGTAAAATTCTATTTTTCTTTCCTTTTAAAAGCGCTTCTGCCTCGTTGCTAAAGGATGGCGCAATAACAACTTCACAAAACAAGGTGTGAATTTCTTGAGCTGTTGCTAAGTCAATTTCAGTATTTGAAATTAAGACACCACCAAACGCTGAGACAGGATCTCCTGCCAAGGCATCTACATAAGCTTGGTGTAATGTCTCTCTTTGGGCTACACCACAAGCATTATTGTGTTTTAAAATAGCAAATGTAGGTGCTTCTCCATTAAATTCATTCATAAGATTTACAGCAGCATCTACATCTAAAAGATTGTTATAGCTCAATTCTTTACCATGAAGTTTTGTGAACATCGCTTCAAAATCGCCAAAGAAATAGCCTTTTTGGTGTGGGTTTTCTCCATAGCGAAGCACCTTGCCTTGAGTTTCACTAATTTTCAAAACAACCTCTTCATTTTCGCTATTGAAATAGTTAAAAATAGCACTGTCATAATGTGATGACACATTAAATGATTTGGTTGCAAAACGTTTGCGATCTTCAAGAGATATACTGCCTTCGTCGCTAGAAATGAGAGCTAAAAATTCTGCATAGTCATCAACAGATGATACGCAAATAACATCTTTGTAATTTTTAGCAGCGGCTCTAATCAAAGAAATTCCACCGATATCAATTTTTTCTATAATATCGTCATTGCTTGCTCCTGAAGCCACTGTTTTTTCAAATGGATAAAGATCCACGATAACAGCATCAATTTGTGGGATTGAAAATGCATCCATTTCTTCCACATCTTGTGCGTGGTCTTGACGATTTAAAATACCACCAAATATTTTTGGGTGCAATGTTTTTACACGTCCTCCAAGAATAGATGGATAGTCTGTAATCTCTTCTGCTGGAACAACGTTTATTCCTAAATCGTTGATAAATTTTTGCGTTCCACCTGTAGAATAGATCACTACACCTTGTTCGTCTAGTTTTTTTACGATAGGCTCTAAACCGTCTTTACTAAACACAGATATTAAAGCAGATTTGATTGTTTTATTTTGGCTCATTTTGAAGTCTAAGAATTAGATATCAAAAATAGGAAATTATCTCAGAAAAATAGATTCAAATTTACTCAAAAAAAAAGGTTTTTTCAACCAATTATTTGAGTTATTAACAACTATAGAAGCGTAGCAATTGATTGACATACAAATTCTAGAAAGCGTTCGTCTGCTTCAGAAAATGGATCGGTTGTATTCGAGTCAATATCAATTTGCCCAATATTTTCACCATCTACAAATAGGGGAATTACAATTTCAGATTTCACGTTAATACTGCATGAAATATAATTATCCTGAGCATTAACATCGGGCACCACAAAGTTTTGATTACTAACAGCGACTTGACCACAAATACCTTTCCCAAATGGAATAGTGGTATGGTCAGTTGGAGCTCCAGCGTATGGCCCAAGCTTCAATGTTTCTGTATTGCCGTCTCTGAAATAAAATCCCACCCAGTCATAATAACTCACCGTTTCTTTCAATAATTCACAAATTGACAGTAGTGTGTCATTTATAACACTAGAATTTGAAATTAAGGTTGTTACTTTAGGTTTTAACGCATCAAAATTCATGTAAAATAATTTTTGTAAAAATACTATTTATCCCATGTAAGCTATTCAAAAAATACATTATTTTATGTTAATTTTTTGGTAACCAGTAGTGTGTATAAACAAATTTTAATAAATTTGGGGCATGAATAAAAACTTAATATATAAAGTTTTTTCAATGGCATTAGCATTTTTGGTGCTACTGTCAACATTTTCATTTAAAGTAGAGACTCATTCTTGTGGCTCCAATATTGTAGATGTTGCTGTTTTTTCAAAAGCAAAATCCTGTTGCGATTTAGCTGTAAAAACAGATTTAGAATTACAGTTTACTAAAAAAAGCTGTTGTACAAATAAGGTTGTTTCTGTTGATGGTTTAAAACAATTCAAAGTTATTTCATTAACGAAAGATTTGCCCATTCAAGACAGTTTTGAATTGCCTTCTAAATTCAGCTTAGAATTGCTTGTTTTCGAAGAATTAGCCGCTAATTATTACCCCAATTATTCGCCTCCCGATTTAATAATGGATCATCAAATTGATTATCAAGTTTTCTTAATTTGATTTAGTACTGTAGACAAGTTCATAAGTTTGTATGACTCTTGTTCTATTCCCCTTTTTCAGTATTAATTTAAATTAAATCACAATGAAATCTACATTATATCTTATACTAGTATTTCCATTTTTTCTTTTTTCTCAACCTCAATTAAAAGGAATGGTTGTGGAATTGAACACTCAAAACCAATCTATCCCTTTGCCTGGTGCCAATGTGTTTTGGCTTAACACTTCTGTAGGCACTATTACGTCTGATGACGGATCATTTAAGCTGCCGTATAAACCTGTTTACAAAAAACTAGTCATTAGTTATGTTGGGTTCAAAACGGATACGCTCACTATAGATACGCCAAAAACGATTCGTCACCTACTAGAAGCTACAGATGATTTAGGAGAAGTAGCTGTGTCTGCACGTAAAAAATCTACTGCAGTGTCCTACCTATCTTCTCAAAATATATCTACTATTAGTAGCAAAGAATTGTTGAAAGCGGCCTGCTGTAATTTATCCGAGAGCTTTGAAACGAATCCCTCTATTGACGTCAATTTCACCGATGCTGTTACAGGGGCAAAACAAATTAAAATGCTTGGCTTGACCAGTCCATACATATTAATAGCAACAGAAAACATACCATCAATTCGTGGTGCCTCTCAAGCCTATGGTTTGAGTTTTATCCCAGGAACTTGGGTGGAGAGTATTCAGATCACTAAAGGCGCTGGAAGTGTTGTTAATGGTTTTGAAAGTATTGCAGGACAAATCAATGCAGAATTGGTAAAACCGACAACGGATAGTAAGGTTTTTGTCAATGCGTATGCCTCTTTGAATGGACGTGCAGAACTGAACACACACTTTAATACAATCCTTTCAGAAAAATGGAGTACAGGGTTGTATGTCCATGCCAATAACAGAACGCAAAAATTTGACAGAAATAAGGATTCTTTTTTAGATATGCCGCTGTCTAAACAACTAAACATCATGAACCGCTGGCAGTATTCGAATCTTCAAAAGGGATTGATTAGCTTTTTGAACGTACGGTATTTGGTTGACGAAAAACAATCTGGCCAACTTGACTTTGATCCCAAAACAGATCGACTATCAAATACTGTTTGGGGAGGCGAAATTGATACGAACCGATTTGAAGTGTCCGGAAAATTTGGCTATGTTAACCCTGAAATTCCATATCAAAGTATAGGGGTGCAAATCTCTTATAGTAATCATGAACAAATCTCTTATTTTGGGTTAAATTTATACGACATACATCATGAAAGTTTATATTCAAATGTAGTCTATAATTCAATCATAAGCGATTCAAGGCATAAAATTAAAACAGGTTTAAATGTAACCTACGATCGTTACGATGAAACCGTCAACTCTGAACTGTTTGACCGTCAAGAACGTTCTATTGGTGGTTTTTTTGAGTATAGTTTTGACAATTTAGAAGCTCTTAATTTAACAGCAGGAGTCCGTGTTGATCATCATAATTTGTTAGGGACATTTATCACACCACGTGTGCATGCACGTTATACACCATGGGAAAAATCAGCCTTCAGAGTATCGTTTGGACGTGGAAAACGTGCCGCAAATATTTTTACTGAAAACCAAAAATTGTTTGCAACCTCGAGAGCAATTAATATCCAAAGCACAGGCGGGAATATTTATGGTCTAAAGCCAGAAATCGCATGGAACTATGGCGTATCTTTTTTACAAGGTTTCAATTTGTTTGACAGAAAAGCGGACCTTACGTTAGATTTTTATCGGACTGATTTTCAAAACCAAGTGGTTGTAGATTATGAAAATCCTTACGAAGTGAATTTTTACAACTTAGAGGGCTCTAGTTTTGCCAATAGTTTTCAAGCCGAATTGAGTTGGAATCTTTTGGAGCGTTTAGATCTAAAAACAGCATATAAGTTTTATGATGTTCAAACGCAATACAAGTCTGGTAAACGTAAAAAACCACTGACATCTCAACATCGTGTATTTGCAAATCTATCATTTGAAACACCAAAA
>JAQXCA010000083.1 GCA_029252105.1 Flavobacteriaceae bacterium
ACCATTCGCTCGTCCACACCAATGTATTTAATGGCGCGTGTTATTAAATCTATGGGGATTAAAATGGTACTTTCAGGCGAGGGAGCCGATGAGATTTTTGGCGGGTATTTATACTTTCATAAAGCGCCAAATGCCGAAGAGTTTCACGATGAAACAGTGCGTAAATTAGATAAATTACATATGTATGATTGTCTGAGAGCAAACAAAAGCTTGATGGCTTGGGGGATTGAAGGGCGAGTGCCATTTTTAGACAAAGAGTTTATAGATGTGGCGATGCGTATCAACCCTCAAGATAAAATGATTAACGGCGAACGTATGGAAAAATGGGTCATTCGAAAAGCATTTGAAGACATGTTACCAGAAAGTGTGGCTTGGCGTCAAAAAGAACAATTTTCTGATGGCGTTGGATACAGTTGGATTGACACACTTAAAGACGTTGTTGAAAAAGAGGTTTCAGATGAACAATTGGCAAATGCTAAATTTAGATTCCCAATTCAAACGCCACAAAACAAAGAAGAGTTTTATTACCGTTCTATTTTTGAAGGCCACTTCCCAAGTGATGCAGCAGCATTGAGTGTACCTCAGGAAGCAAGTGTGGCTTGTAGTACTGCGATTGCGCTAGAATGGGATGAAGCCTTTAAAAACATGAACGAACCTTCAGGAAGAGCGATTGCTCAAGTGCATGATAAGGCTTATGACTAAATTTTTAAATGCTCAAATAAAGCCGTCTGAAGCACGTTGTAAAGGTTTTTGATTTGCTCTAATACTACAGCGCCCTTAAATTCAATTTAAGGGCGTTTTTAGTAGATTTAAGCCTGTTTTGACTTAAGAGTCAATTGTTAATAATTTCACTTAAATTCCCTAAAAACGCATTATATTCCTTTAGAGATTAATTATCTTTGTTTGGTTATGCGCAGTTTGGACTGTGTTTAAAATTAAACTAAATAATACAATCAATATAATGAGCGAAGAAATTAACAAAAGTAGTTACTCAGCAGATAGTATTCAGGCATTAGAGGGCATGGAGCACGTGCGCATGCGTCCATCAATGTATATTGGAGATGTTGGCTTGAGAGGACTGCACCATTTGGTGTATGAAGTTATTGATAACTCAATCGATGAAGCTTTAGCAGGACATTGTGATAAAATCACGGTAATCATTAACGAAGATAATTCCATAACAACGGAAGATAATGGTCGTGGTATACCTGTAGATCTTCATAAAAAAGAAGGGGTTTCTGCATTAGAAGTCGTAATGACTAAAATTGGTGCTGGTGGTAAGTTTGATAAAGATTCTTATAAAGTTTCTGGAGGACTACACGGAGTTGGTGTCAGTTGTGTCAATGCACTTTCAGAGCATTTAAAAGCCACAGTATTCCGTGACGGAAAAGTTTATGAGCAAGAATACGAACGTGGAAAAGCGATGTATCCTGTAAAACAAATAGGGGAAACGGACAAAAGAGGAACCACAGTGACTTTTAGACCGGATCCACAAATATTTACACAGACGTTAATTTATGTCTATGAAACTCTAGCGAGTCGATTACGTGAGCTCGCATTTTTGAACAAAGGCATTACCATAGTTCTAGTCGATCAACGTGAAAAAGACGACAAAGGAGAATTTATAGGCGAAACGTTTCATTCTACAGAAGGACTTTCGGAGTTTATCAATTACTTAGACAGCAATCGTGATCCTATCATGAAAAAAGTAATTGCTTTTGAGGGTGAAAAGAATGGCGTTCCTGTAGAAGTTGCGATGATTTATAATACGTCGTATTCAGAGAATTTACATTCCTATGTCAACAATATTAATACCCATGAAGGTGGAACCCATTTATCTGGATTTCGTCGTGGATTGACGCATACCTTAAAAAAATATGCTGATGAATCAGGAATGTTAGACAAGCTTAAGTTTGACATTGCTGGAGATGATTTCCGTGAAGGCTTAACCGCGATTATTTCAGTAAAAGTTCAAGAGCCACAATTTGAAGGACAAACGAAAACGAAGTTAGGAAACAGAGAAGTATCAGCATCGGTAAGTCAAGCTGTCTCTGAAATGTTAACCAATTATTTGGAAGAAAATCCAGATGATGCTAAAGTAATTGTTCAAAAAGTGATTCTTGCGGCGCAAGCCCGTCATGCGGCTCAAAAGGCACGTGATATGGTGCAGCGAAAAACCGTGATGAGTATTGGAGGGTTGCCTGGAAAACTGAGTGATTGTTCTGAGCAAGATCCTGAAAAATGTGAGATTTACCTTGTTGAGGGAGATTCGGCAGGAGGAACTGCAAAAATGGGACGTGATAGAGCTTTTCAAGCAATTTTGCCTTTAAGAGGTAAAATTTTGAACGTAGAAAAAGCAATGACTCACAAGGTTTTTGAAAATGAAGAAATCAAAAATATATTTACAGCTTTAGGAGTAACTATTGGAACTGAAGAAGATCCGAGAGCATTAAACCTTTCAAAATTAAGATACCATAAAATTGTGATTATGTGTGATGCCGATATTGATGGTAGCCACATTGAAACCCTTATTTTGACGTTCTTTTTCAGATATATGAAAGAGTTAATTGAAAACGGTCATATTTATATTGCGACACCGCCTTTATTTTTAGTTAAAAAAGGCGCTAAAAAAGAATATGCTTGGAACGATGAAGAGCGTTTGGCGTTAATGGAACAATATGGAGATGGTGCAAAAATTCAACGCTATAAAGGTCTTGGAGAAATGAATGCGATTCAACTTTGGGACACGACAATGAATCCAGAGTTTAGAACTCTACGACAAATACATATTGAAAATGGAACAGAATCTGATCGTATCTTCTCAATGTTGATGGGTGATGATGTACCGCCACGTCGAGAATTTATCGAAAAAAATGCAATTTATGCAAACATTGACGCTTAAATAGTTAACCCAAATCCTATTTATATGAATAAAATAATTATTTATTGTGCACTCCTTCTGGGTATTAATATGTCTACTGCGCAGAGCTTAGGCGGTGTTTTGCTTGCGGCTGAAGATGCTAATCCATTGCTTGAAAACTATTTTAGTCCTCTCACTAAGGGGCTCATGAGTAGCGCCAATAGTGGGTGGTATTCCACAGCTAAATCCCATAAAAAACTAGGATTTGATATTACATTTGGACTGAACACAGCGTTCACACCCAAAAGTGAACAAATGTTTGAATTTATTGCGGATCAGTACAGTTTTATTTCAACTGCAGATGGAAAAACAAGTATTCCAACAGTGTTAGGTAAAGACGGCAACAGTACAACCTTTGATGTGTCTTTGCCGTATCAAAACGGTAATTTTAAAGTGGGTTCGTTCGAACTGCCCGGCGGCATAGCGAAAGATTTACCAATCAATGCAACTCCAACTCCTTTTGTGCAAGTGGGATTAGGATTGCCTTTTAAAACCACCATTAAGTTACGATATGTGCCCAAAACAGAATTTGGATCTAAAGTGAATGCCAATCTAATTGGGGTTGGACTTCAGCATGATTTAACACAATACCTCGGACTTATTGGTAAGCTTCCATTTTCGGTATCGCTGTTTGGTGCTTATACCAAAACAACTATTGATTATGCGATTGGAAACACAAGTGTTACAAGCCTTGTCACTGTAAGAAACGGACTTGCGGCGTATAAATTAAACACTTGGACTTTACAAGCGTTAGGATCTTTGGATTTTAAGATTATGACGTTTTATGGCGGTTTTGGTTTAAATGGAGGAGTTTCTAATTTTGATATTAAAGGAAATTATGACCTAACCTATCAGGTCATGTCTTCCGAAAATCAAAATATGGGAACGATGACAGAGTCGATCTCGGATCCTATCCGTTTAAAATTTAAGTCTACGGGAACACGAGCAACCGTTGGAGCGCGACTAAATCTTACATTTTTCAAGATTTTCGCAGACTTCACATTACAAGAATATAATACTGCAACCTTAGGGTTTGCATTTAGTTTTAGATAATAATTAGAATACTTTAAAAATAAATTAAAATGAAAATAACAGTAGTAGGTGCCGGCGCAGTAGGAGCAAGTTGCGCAGAATACATCGCCATTAAAAACTTTGCTTCCGAAGTCGTTTTATTAGATATTAAAGAAGGCTATGCCGAAGGGAAAGCTATGGATTTGATGCAGTGTGCATCTCTAAATGGTTTTGACACCAAAATCACAGGATCTACAAACGATTACAGTAAAACCGCTAACAGCGATATTTGTGTTATTACTTCAGGGATTCCAAGAAAACCAGGAATGACTCGTGAAGAGCTTATTGGAATCAATGCAGGAATTGTAAAAACCGTATCTACAAGCCTGGTAGAACACTCGCCAAATACAGTTCTTATTATTGTAAGTAACCCAATGGATACAATGACGTATCTAGCACATAAAGTGACGGGACTTCCAAAGCACAGAATTATAGGAATGGGTGGCGCTTTAGATTCAGCACGTTTTAAATACAGATTAGCAGAAGCCTTAGGTGCACCGATAAGTGACGTTGATGGTATGGTAATTGGTGGTCATAGCGATGTAGGAATGGTGCCTTTAATCTCCCATGCAACTCGAAATAGTATTAAAGTTTCAGAGTTTATTTCAAACGAGCGTTTAGAGCAAGTTAAAGAAGACACCAAAGTTGGTGGTGCAACGCTAACAAAACTTTTAGGAACGTCTGCTTGGTATGCTCCAGGAGCAGCCGTTAGTGGATTAGTTCAAGCGATTGCTTGTGATCAGAAAAAAATATTTCCATGTTCTATTTTATTAGACGGTGAGTATGGGTTATCTGATTTGTGTATCGGAGTTCCAGTAGTTTTAGGTGCTAATGGGGTTGAAAAAATCGTTGAAATCGAATTGAGTGACAGCGAAAAAGCACATTTGCACACCAGTGCCGAAGGCGTAAAAAAGACAAATTCATTACTAGACGTGTAAATATTTTGAAGTTGTGATTTGTGTTTCTCGCCATAAAAGCGCCTTTAAAATGCTCTTTTTATTGAAAACAAAAGAATCTATTGTCAAATCACATCGTAAATCATATATTTGCTCGTTTATAAAAAATTAATGCAGATTAAATTCATTCACAATGCAAAATAAAGGACTCGTAAAATTATTTGCTTTCTTATTTGGTATGGTAAGTATTTACCAATTATCATTTAGTTTTAAAGCCAATCAAATAGAAGATAATGCTAAGCAGTTTGCTATTGAAAAAATAGCCGATACTGAAACCGATTATGACGCTAAACGCGTGCTTGAACAAAGCACATATTTAGATTCGTTGAAAAACGAAGACGTTTATAACATTGGGGTTGCACAGTACAATTTTGATGAAGTTAAGGAAAAAGCCATGAATCTTGGTCTGGATCTTAAAGGCGGTATCAGTGTAATTCTTCAAATTTCTGTAAAAGACATCCTTGTTGGATTAGCAAATGAAAGTAAAGACCCAGTGTTTAGAAAAGCATTGAGTGATGCTGAAGAACTTCAAAAAGACAGTCAAAACACCTATTTAGAAGACTTTTTTGTAGCATTTGATGCCATTAAAGGCGATACCAAATTGGCGTCTCCAGATATTTTTGCTAATCGAACATTAAGTGAAGAAATTACATTTAATATGACTGATAACGAGGTTAAGCCTGTACTGTCTGTTAAAATTGATGAATCTATAGTATCTGCTTTTGAAGTCCTTAGAAAACGTATTGATAAATTTGGAGTCACACAACCAAACATTCAACGAATTGGAAACTCTGGTCGTATTCTTGTAGAATTGCCAGGAGCCAAAGACATTGAACGTGTAAAAGGATTGTTACAAAGTACAGCTCAGTTAGAGTTTTGGGATGCTTTTAAAGGAGAAGAGTTTGGAACGTTTATATTTCAAGCCAACGAAGTTTTAAAAGAACTAGTTGAAACGACTGCAACTGAAACCGATACTCCAGAATCAACTGATGATGCTATTTCTGATATCATTGGAGATACAGATGCCGAAACCGGTGATGTTGCTGAAGTAAATCCTTTAATCGATTTAATTCGTGCGCCAGGCTATAATGGTGGACCTGTAATCGCTTCTTTTGAACAAAAAGACAAACAACAAGTTATAGAGTATTTAAACAATCCTCAAGTTCGTGCGCTCTTATCATCAGAGCAACGTTATGCGAAATTTGTATGGGGAATTCCTCAAGTTCAAACGACGATGGGCGAAAATGCTCAGAACATTGAGTTGGTTGAATTGTATGCCTTGAAAGGCAATAGAGATAACGAACCACCACTTAGTGGGGCCGTAATTACAGATGCACGTCAAGCGTACCAACAAAACGGAAACCCAAGTGTGTCCATGCAAATGAACCTTAAAGGCGCTAAAATATGGGAAGATATGACCGGTAACGCGTTTAATACTGCTGGTCAAATTGCTATTGTTTTAGATGAAATTGTGTATTCAGCACCAGGAGTAACTACAGGGGCAATCTCTGGAGGAAATTCTGAAATTTCTGGATCATTTACTTTGAATGAAGCAGTAGATTTAGCAAACGTACTACGTGCAGGTAAACTTCCTGCTTCTGCAGATATTGTACAAGCTGAAGAAGTTGGACCTTCATTAGGTCAAGAAGCAATTGATAGTGGAATGAAATCATTCTTAATTGCCTTAACATTAGTGCTTTTATGGATGTTGTTTTATTACGGAAAAGCAGGGATTTACTCTAATATCGCATTGTTATTAAATATCCTATTAATCTTTGGAATACTTTCTGGATTAGGTGCTGTATTAACCTTACCTGGAATTGCAGGTATTGTATTAACTATTGGTATTGCGGTGGATGCAAACGTTCTTATCTATGAGCGTATTCGAGAAGAACTGTTCAAAGGTAAAGGTCAAAAAGAATCTGTTAAAGATGGATTTAGTAATGCATTGTCTTCTATTTTAGATGCCAATATTACTACAGGGTTAACAGCGTTAATACTATATGTATTTGGATCAGGGCCTATCAAAGGATTTGCAACGACGCTTTTAATAGGTATTTTAACATCTTTATTTACAGCGATTTTTATCTCAAGGTTATTGATCGACTGGCACTTAAACCGTGGAGGGAAATTAGACTTCTCAACAGGGATGACTAAAGGCTTGTTTCGGTCAATTAATATTGAATTCCTCAAAAAGCGTAAAATCGCCTATTTAATTTCTGGAACAATTATTATTGCAGGACTAGGGTCTTTATTTACAACAGGACTGGATCAAGGTATTGATTTTGTTGGTGGACGAACCTATACTGTTCGTTTTGCTCAAGACATGAATACTGAAGACGTTAAAACGGCATTAAACGATGTGTTTAATAGTGCTGAGGTTAAAACCATTGGTAGTGCAAACCAATTGAAAATTTCTACTAAATATAAAGTGGACGAAAATTCTGCAGAAGTAGATCAAGAAGTTCAGCAAAAATTATATGAAGCCTTAGTACCATTTTTACCAGACGCTACGTCTTACAAACAATTTATTGATGCTGAAAACAATGTCGGTAAAATGTATGCAGGTAAAGTAAGTCCAACCATTGCGGATGATATTAAAAAATCTTCTGTATGGGCAATTTTAGGATCATTGATTGTTGTGTTCCTTTATATCTTAATACGATTTAAAAAATGGCAATTTTCATTAGGGGCTGTAGCAGCTGTATTTCATGATGTCCTAATCGTGCTTGGAATCTTCTCTATTGCTTGGAGATTCTTACCGTTCAGTATGGAAATTGATCAAGCATTTATTGCGGCAATTTTGACGGTCATTGGATATTCATTAAATGATACCGTGGTCGTATTTGATAGAATTAGAGAATACTTAAGTGAGCATACAAGCTGGAAATTTGATAAAGTCATCAATAGTGCACTAAGTAGCACGTTGAGTCGTACTTTAAACACCTCCTTAACCACTTTAGTAGTGTTGTTAGCGATGTTTACATTTGGGGCAGATTCTCTAAGAGGATTGTTGTTTGCACTTATTGTAGGGGTACTTGTAGGAACCTACTCTTCATTGTTTATCGCCACACCAATTATGCATGATACACTAAAACGTTTAGATGAAAAAGGAGCCTAATAGTCTCCACTAGATATACAAAAAGCCGCTCATTGAGCGGCTTTTTTTTGGTTTATTTTGAATGTATTAATCTTTAATTAAATACGATTGGATAGCTCAAAAAAGAGTAGTTTTCAACCTTGCACGGATTTAATAAGCTACAATTAATAATCTTAAGCTAAGCACTTTTTGGCTTATACATAAACATAAAATAAAGGCCACATAACACAAAAGGAATGCTCAATACTTGTCCGGTATTTAAGCCTAAAATCCAATCCTCACGACTGTCAATCTGAGCAATTTTGAATTGTTCTACAACAACTCTTACCGACATTAGAAGAACTAAAAACAACCCAAAAAGAAACCCTGTTTGGGTACTTTTTTTAGTTTTCCAGTACAAAAAGAATAAAATCAAAAACACAAAGACATAGCCAAACGCTTCATATAATTGCCCCGGATGTCTAGGAACAGTGTCCAGTTGTTTAAATATAATAGCAAACGGAAAATCTGCTTCAGCAGCTTTACCAATCATTTCAGAGTTAAAGAAATTACCAATTCGAATAAAAACAGCCCCTAATGCAGAGGCAACAACCACGCGATCCAGAATCCAAAGCACTGATTTTTTTAATACTTTTTTATTGTATAGCCACATTGAAAATATCATTCCAATAGCGGCGCCATGACTCGCCAAGCCTCGAAATCCAGTGAATTCAAATCCACCACTAAAACGGAAGGGTAGGAAGATGCTAAAAAAGTCATCTTTAAATAGTTCAGGTTGATAAAAAATAACATGACCCAACCGCGCTCCAATCATAATTCCTAAAACAGAATACATAAAAAGTCCGTCTAGCTTCTCTTCAGATTGGCCTTCGTTTTTATATATCTTTTTCATAAGATACCAGCCAGTGATGAAAGCGGCCATCCACATTAAGCTATAATAGTGAATTTTAAAATTCCCAAAAAGGGTAATGCCATCAGAAGCAGGATCCCATACGATTTGTAGCAAATACATAGTCATTTATTTAGATTGTAAATATATAAAATTGGAAGTAAATTAAAGGATACCAATTTTTAATAAATAATAACATTAATTCTTTGGAACGGGATCATGTCCAGAACCTCCCCAAGGATGACAGCGTAAAATACGTTTAATGCTGAGGTAGCTGCCTTTAAATAATCCATGTGAAAGTAGAGCCTCTTTAGTGTAATGAGAACACGTCGGTTGAAACCGACATGATGACGGAGTAAGTGGGGAAATAAAGTTTTGATACAGCTTGATTAAAAACAAAAAAGGTGCAATCAAAATAGATTTCATACCGCTTAATCTAATAAAAATGTAGTGCCATCTTTGCCGTCTTTCAGTTGAATTCCGATCGCCAGTAGTTCGTCTCGTATTTTGTCAGAAAGTGCAAAGTCTTTTTCTAACCGCGCCTCGTTTCGCATGCGGATTAGCAGTTCAACTGTATCTCCTAGTTTTTGATCTTGGTTGTTTGCGCTGTCATTTTTTAATCCTAAAATATCAAATACAAACGCCTGCATCACTTCAGATAAAATGGCAAAGTCAGTAGCATTAATATACGCTTTTCCATCCTTGATTTGGTTAATGTATTTTACGGCACTAAACAATTCTGCAATCAGAATAGGTGTGTTGAAATCATCATTCATGGCGGCATAACAAGTGGATTTCCATGCCAAAACATCAAATCCATTAGTCTCTGAAGTCGCGTCAATTTTATCTAATGTAGTCACCGCTTCCATAAGTTTTGTAAACCCTTTTTCAGAAGCTAATAAAGCATCGTTACTAAAGTCTAATATGCTTCGGTAATGTGCTTGCATCATAAAAAATCGAACGACTGATGCTGAGAATCCTTTTGTTAATTTAGGCGTATCTCCACTTAAAATTTCTGCAGGTAAAATATTATTACCCGTTGATTTGGCCATTTTCTGTCCGTTCAATGTTAGCATATTGGCGTGCATCCAATAATTAACAGGTGTGTGACTGTGCCAAGCTTTAGCTTGTGCAATTTCACACTCATGATGAGGAAATTTTAAATCCATTCCACCACCGTGTATGTCAAAATGCTCTCCTAAATATTTAGTGCTCATTGCTGTACATTCTAAGTGCCATCCTGGAAAACCATCACTCCATGGCGAAGGCCATCGCATGATGTGTTCCGGTTCTGCTTTTTTCCAAAGTGCAAAATCTTGCGGATTTTTTTTATCGGTTTGACCGTCTAAAACTCTAGTATTATGGATAAGGTCTTCTAGTTTTCGACCACTCAAAATTCCATAATTATGAGATTCATTATATTTTAAAACATCAAAATAAATAGATCCGTTTGCTTCATACGCTAGGCCGTTTTCTAAAATTGATTTGATGATTTCTATTTGTTCTACAATATGCCCTGTTGCTGTAGGCTCAATGCTTGGAGGTAAAAAATTAAATGTATTAAGAATTGTATGAAAATCTACAGTATAACGCTGTACGACTTCCATGGGTTCAATTTGTTCTATTCGTGCTTTTTTGGCAATGCGATCTTCTCCTTGATCGGCATCATTTTCTAGATGACCAGCATCAGTGATATTACGAACATAACGTACTTTATACTCTAAATGTTTGAAGTATCTAAAAATCATATCAAACGACATGAATGTTCGGACATTTCCTAGGTGGACATTACTATATACAGTTGGGCCGCAAACATACATCCCAATAGCGCCTTCGTTTATAGGCTTGAAAGCTTCTTTTTTCCCAGAAAGAGAATTATAGATATATAGTGTGTTTGTAGTGTGTTTGCCCATGCTTAGAGGATTAAAATTTGGTCTCTAGTTGAATGTAGTCCAAAAATTCTCTTTTAGTTTCTTTGTCTTTAAATTTTCCGCCAAATTCACTTGTAACGGTGCTGCTTTCGATGTCTCTTATGCCTCGAGAATTAACGCATAAATGTTTGGCATCAATGACACAAGCAACATCTTGTGTGTTTAAAACATCTTGAAGTTCTTTAACGATTTGAATAGTAAGCCGTTCTTGAACCTGTGGTCGTTTAGAAAAATAATCAACAATACGATTCATCTTTGAAAGTCCTACTACTGTTCCGTTTGAAATGTATGCCACATGTGCTCTTCCTACAATTGGAAGGAAGTGGTGTTCACAAGTAGAATAAACCGTGATGTTTTTTTCAACAAGCATTTCTCCGTATTGATACTT
>JAQXCA010000006.1 GCA_029252105.1 Flavobacteriaceae bacterium
TTGATTCTGTCTATATGATCGGTATTTTCAATGGAGTTCCGAAGTTCGCTAAGCGTTGTAAATGGCATACTAGCGCCGTTAATTGCAGGGTTGGAATGGCAATTTATACAGTTGTTGTCATATATGGGTTTGATGTGTTCTGTATAGGTAATAACATCTTCTGGCTCAACTTGTTCAATCAAGTCACTTTCGCTCGTGTTGGTACAAGACAATAGTAGAATTCCAATGGCGAAGGCAAAAATAAATCGTGTAAATTTCATAAAAATTGAGTGTTAAAGTATAACCAAATTTAATTCTTTTTTCATCTAAAAGATTATAATTCAATAAAAATCTTTATTTTAGACTAATTATTTAAGGAATTATGCAAAACAAATTAATAGTTATTTTCATATTAATTATAGGATCCATTATTGCTTATTCCTATATGTACCCCAATCATAGGTCAATTAGTGACGAAGCTGTAAGTTTTGCGGTAAAAGCCGACTATATACATGAAGAGTTTATTCAGAATTCCGCTCAAGCGGAGCAGAAATATTTGGATCAAACCCTGTTAGTTTCAGGATTAGTAACCGCAATAGATTCCCAAAGTTTGACCATTGGTCACAAAGTTTATGGTCAATTTGTGACTTTAACTAGTGATTTGAAAGTCAATGACTCTGTGACTGTCAAAGGCCGTTGTATCGGATTTGATGATTTACTAGAGGAAATTAAATTGGATCAGTGTACCATAAAAAAATAACCAATGAAGTATCTAGTACTTTTTTTAGCGTTAAACTTTTCATTCGCACAATCGGATATTTTTGATTGTGCTCGAACGGGAACTGTAGAAGAAATGGAAATGTTTTTTACGACCAATCCAAAATCTGTTGATGCATTAAACGACAGAGGTAGTTCGCCGCTAACTCTAGCAGCCTATTATAATAACCTAAAAGTTGCCAAGTACTTGATACAAAAAGTAGATAACATCAATGGTAATAGCAAAGATGGTACGCCTCTAATGGCTGCAGTGGTCAAAGGGCATACAGAAATTGCAAAGGCTTTGATAGGCGCGGGAGCAGACCCCAACCTTACTGATGCCAATGGAGCCACCGCTTTGCACTATGCGGTACTCTTTAATAATCAAGAACTTGTCTCGCTCCTTATGGATGCCAATGCAAGTGCGTTTATGAAAAATGATGGCGGTCAATCGCCTTTAGATTTTGCAAAAATGCATAACGACAAAACATTAAACACTATTTTAAAAAAATAATTCTAAATACCAATACTATGAAAAAAATTACTTTTATTCTTACGTTTTTGTTCACGTCTTACGGATTTGCGCAAAATGTTTCTACAGGAGTTGTACCACTTGGTACTGGAACTGGATTCACTGTTAAGTTTGATGTGAATGGTACAACTAATAAAGTCACTATGACAATGGTGGGGCCAGATGACAAATGGTTAGCGGTTGGTTTGAATGTAAATTCTGGAAATTCTATGGGCTCTAGTGGCGATGATGTGATTATTTATCACGGAAATCCAGGTACACTTTCAGATCGTAATTTTACTGGAGGATTTAATGCTCCAAATCCAGATAGTTCTCAAGATTGGTTTTTAGATAGCAATACTACTACTGCGAGTGGTGTACGTACAATTATAGCCACTAGAGATAGGGACACAAATGATACTAATGATTATGATTTTCCAACCACCAATAATACAGCCCTTCCTATGCTTTGGGCAATGGGCAGTAGTCTTACCTTAGTCCAACATTCTAACAGAGGAGGAGCATCGTCAACTCTTGGCACTGAAGTTATTGCCACAGTTCCAGAATTTAAGGTGTATCCTAATCCAACGTTTAAAGAATTGAATGTAGTATTTCCTTCTTGCATACAAAAAGCAAGGGTTGCTGTGTATAATGTATTAGGCTCTCTTGTTTTGCAAACAGAATTGGATCAGTTCAATTCGAAAATTAATACTTCAGCATGGAATTCAGGTGTTTATATCATGAACATCAGTACGTCTAATTTCTCTCAAACAAAGCGTATTATCAAACAATAACAACGCTTTTAGCATTAAACGATTTCATAATTAAAAAAACCATTAGATCAATTTCTAATGGTTTTTTTTTATAACTTTATAAAATGAAAAAATTTTTTACCACTCTGTTTTTATTTTTTAGTGTATTTCTTTTTGCTCAAAACGACTTATTGAGTGAAATTGATACAGATCTTGAAACCCCTGTATATGCATCAGCCGTATTTAAAGGCTTAAAAGTGATCAATTTTGAATCTACCAAGTTAGTAGCCAAAGGCGGATTTAACTTTATTGTGTCGCATCGTTTTGGAACAGTTAAAAATGGCTTTAAAAACCTTTTTGGTTTGGATGAAGCGGTGACCCATTTGAATTTTGTGTATGGCATTTCTGATAACCTAAATATTAGCGCTTCCAGAAGCTCCAATCAAAAAATATATGAGGTAGGCACGAAGTTTAGAATTTTAAGACAACAGGTCGGTAAAATGCCCTTTACTGTTGCTGGTTATACATCTGTTTTAGCCAATACTGCTTTGAGTACAGATAACTTGCCTAAATTGGAGTTTAAGCACCGCTTAAGTTATGTGGCGCAGCTCTTGATATCTCGAAAAATTAATTCTGAATTATCGCTGATTGTTTCCCCTACATTTTTTCATGATAACTATGTTACCAATGACCTTCAAGACAATTCGCAATATGGCGTAGGATTTGGTGGGCGTTACAAGCTAGGTAAACGCTGGTCTTTGAATATGGAATATGGCGTTCACCTCAATAGAGCAGAGGGGTCTCTTTACACCAATCCATTTTCTATTGGAGTGGACCTAGAGACTGGCGGACATGTGTTTCAATTGCATTTCACCAATTCTCAATCTATGAACACCAATGGTGTGTTTGGCACCAGTACAGGCGATTGGGGTGATAGCGATGTATATTTTGGGTTTAATTTGGCCCGTTCATTTTAGGAGAAAATTACAGTTTAGCTGTCGAAATCAATTTTAGTTTCAATTTTAGGAATTTCTCGTAGTTGCATTTCATTTTCGAGCTTATCGACTTGTTCTTTTAAGTCTTTAGTTAGAATCTGTTTATTACGCTTTTCCATTGGAGGATTTAGCTTTTCTGCGTTTTCAAACTTGATCACATTTTCTAGAATATCTCTTGGAAGCTGAGTACCTGCTTTGCTCAATGTATCTAAAAATTCCCGTGCAAAAAATTCATCAATTTGAATCCGTCTTTTCGTAGTGTGTGCAAATTTACCAATAATTCTACAGACATTATCGCGATCTTCAGGGCTTAATTTATCTGCAAATTCATACTCTTCTATTTTCTTTAAACTTAAAATAATAGGTTCAAGCGCATCTTTGGTAATAATATAGACGTTATAATCGCCAATATTATAGTGAAACTGATCAATAACATCCAAAGTATTAGAAGGAATGACTAAAAATAAATCATTTTTTACATTATCATGTTTGGCGTATTTTTTCAAACTTTCAGTTTGTAGTTTGATGTATTTCGGAAAATTTGTCAAATCATCATTTGCAGGACTTTTAGCATCAAACACCACCAACTGATCCATAATTTCAATCGAATTATCAGGTTTATTTCTGGGATGCGGAAAATCCTCTTGACTGATGTATGTAATTATATTATTTCTACAAATTTGTTGGATATGGTTTTCAACATCTTTTTCGTGTTCAGACCATTTGTGTTTCATTTTTTCTAAAAAGTCTTCTTTTTCTTTAACGCGCTCATCGTTCAAACGGGCTTTCTCCTTTTCTAAAGATTGTTGTAGTGTTACCGCAGCAGCAATGTTTTTATTAGACTCCAATTGTCTGCCTTCTTCAGCTTTTTGTAATGAAATCGTTTCCCCTTTTAAGTTATTTCGCTCAATTTCTAAGCGTTTTAGACCTTCTTCTAATTTTGCTTTTTCTATCTTTAGTTGTTCGAAGGTCTCTGTTTTTGCAGAAGCAATGTCTAACTGTTTGTTGACATTGGAAAGAGTTGTATCCTTTTCAATCCCCTCTTTTTCTAACTGTGAAATTCGAGCGTCTTTCTGTTCTATTTGCAACTCTAATTGTTGCTCTAACTGCTGTTGTATTTCTGTATTAGGACGTTTTAGATACATAGCTAACACAACAAAGCCAATTACGATACAAGCTAGAATGATAAATTCCATAATAGAAAAGTTAAACCTTTAATAAAGGCGTTTAGTTAAAAGAAATATAAAAAGTAAAATGTCTTAAGCTAAATTAAGATATTTTTTCTGAACAAAATTAAACCCAAGAATCATTACTCCAGAATAAAAGAAATCGCCTAAAAGGGAATTTCTAAAAAACGGAATAGCTAGTGTATAGCATTCTACTAAACCAGTCCACGTCTTAGGATACCCAATAAGCCATACTCCAAAATTTGTAATGATGAAAAAACTGATACTGCTTAAGAGAATAGTAAAAACACTAGGTTTGTTGGTTTGAGTTCCAATAAAACTCACCACTAAAAAAGCAGCATACACAACGATTGAAATGGAATGAAATCCTAAAAACAAATCTGATAATGCCATGATAAATAGCGGAACTAAATATGCCATAGTTTTATTTGAAAAATAAAGACCTCCAAAAAGGGCTATTGCAGTAATAGGCGAAAAATTTGGAAGGTGTGGTAACACTCTACATAAAACAGCAATTAACATAAATGCTATAATAAAGAGTTGTTTTTTAGAGAAGTAGGTATTTGACATAGGAACTAGTTTTTACAAAAATAATAATATTTCAATTAATTTCATCTACATGTATTATTATTTTTTACATTTGATGCGAATTTTGGTTTGTATATCTACTAGTATTGATATTCAATTAAAAGGGAATCTGGTTAAAATCCAGAGCTGTTCCCGCAACTGTATACTTAGTTTTGCTTTGCAAAATGCTTCTGATACAATTCTTGTCACTGGAAAATAAAATTCTGGGAAGACTATTCAAAAGACGTAAGCCAGGAGACCTGCCACATTCAAAAATCAATGTTAAACTTTCGGGATAGAAGTTTTCATACGCTAAAGTATGCCTTAGTATCTCGAGTAATTAAATTTAAATGACCTACAAGTCCTCCCTAGTAATTGCACTCTGTTTATGTGTGCACACCCAAATTATTTCTCAAACTGTTTCTGAAGAATCCTTAGAAGAAGTTGTGGTTTCGGATTCTCGCTTTGAACTAAAGCGTGAAAATTCTGGTAAAACAGTGATCAAAATTTCTCAAAAAGAAATTCAAAATAACCAAGGCCGTACGATTTCAGAGCTAATTAGTGCTAAAAGTGGTATTGAAATTAATGGGAGCAGAAGTAATGCCGGACAAAATTTAGGTATTTATGTTCGAGGCGGACGTAGCCGTCAAGTCTTAGTTTTAATTGATGGGGTTCAAGTTAGTGATCCCTCTCTTATTTCTGGGGAATATGATTTTCGACTACTTGACTTAAATCAAATAGAATCTATTGAAATTATAAAAGGGGCCTCCAGTACATTGTACGGTAGTGGTGCGGCATCCGCCGTGATTAATATTACGAGCAAATCTGCAGATTCCAAAAAAATGAGTACTATTTTTTCAACGAGCTTAGGAACAAATCAAATCGCAACAGATCAAAGTGATGATATTGCTGATATTAATTCTAATGTAGCCTTTAGTGGAACCTTAAAAAAATTCACCTACAGCGCTGGTTTTAGTAATCAGTCTACCGATGGTCTCTCAGCTGTAATTACTGAAGCGAATGAAAAAGATGCATTTTCAAAATACGCCGTAAACACTGGCTTTGGTTATAATTTCAGCAACGCTTTTTCTCTACATATTTATGGAAATTATTCAGATACGAAATCGGATATTGATGGCTATGATTCTAATTTTAATTTGGCAGATACTTCAGATGAATTTAATAGTACACAATCTCGTGTAGGCTTAACATCAGAGTTCAAATACACAAACGGAAGCCTTAATTTGAATGCAGCGTTTAGTGAGTATGACCGCGAATTTGTATCAAGTTTTCCTTCCACGTTCAAATCTAAAAATGCTGTATTAGACGTGTATAATAAATATATTTTTAACGCTAAATTTCACACAATAATTGGACTTAATATTATTGAAAATAACGCTACGTTTTCTAGTGACGAAACTTTTCTAATCACAGATCCCTATGCAAATTTCGTATTTATTTCCGATTTTGGTTTAAATATTAATGCTGGGCTTCGTATAAATAATCATAACGCATATGGTTCTAATGTTGTGTACAACTTAAATCCATCCTATACGATTCAATCTGATGCGAAAGGATATACAAAGTTTTTTGCTTCTTATAGTACGTCTTATATAACACCAACCCTTTCGCATCTGTATGGCGATTTTGGCGCTAATGCTAATCTTGATCCTGAAGAGAATTTAACGTTAGAAGCCGGTGTTGAGTTTAAACTAAATTCTGATTTTAGAATGAGCGGATTGTTTTTTAATAGAGAAGAAAATAATACGGTATTATGGATTGATGGCGGCTATCTAAATGCCTCCGATGTACTACATGCCAGAGGAGTTGAACTAGAACTAGACGTCAATTTAGTGGACAAAATATCCATTCAAACCAACTATACTTTTGTCGAGTATAAAGAAAGTTTAGCACGTAGAATTCCTAAGCATAAAGTGAATTTTCAAGTGGGTTATGAAATTTCAAAAGCGAGCTTTGCATCGGTATCTTACCAATATACACACCAAAGGTTTGAAAATAGTTTTGTCCCACTTTTGGATAGTTTTAGCCTAGTTAATTTATATCTAAGCCATACAGCCCTAAAAGGCAAGATTACGTTTTTTGCGGGGCTTGATAACCTCTTAAACGAAGCTTACGAAGATGTTCCAGGATATGCAACCAAAGGGCGAAATGCTAGAGTAGGTTTTAGACTTACACTTTAATAAATAAACCTAATCCAAATACATCTCTTTGGAATGTGGTTTAAAGGAATTTGAATCCATGATTGGAGTGAAACCTTGTACATCAGAAGTAAACCTTCCAGATTGAATAGCGGCGAGAGCGGCTGCTAGTAAGGGTTCGTTGACATCGCCTAAAACTCCAAAATTTGTCACATTTTCACGCACTTCAATATCTGGAGTCAATCCATTAAAAGGCACCCCTAGGTTGTCTTTGTTGACTGTTGCAGCAACCAAAGGTTGGAGTGCATATAAATGGTTTGGGTTTGCGCCTTGTCTTTGAAAATCTGGGGAGTCATAAATCGTTATCGATGCTTGCGCTTTACCATTTGTATTGGTGCCAATTTGTACCACCTCGATGTATGGTTTTAAGCTGTTAATAACCATTTCGCTCGCAGAGGCCGAACCGTTTGTGGTGATCACATGAATTTTAGTAAGGTCTACAGAATTAATGGCAGTTCCACTAGACAGCGTCGTTGTGAAATTGAAATTTTTATTATTGCTTTCTAAATCACTATTATACAATAATCTAGCGAATACTTCATTGGATATCCCAGTAATCATACTTCCCAAAATGGCGGCAGTATTCACACTCCCTCCGGGGTTATAACGCAAGTCTAGAATTAAATGCTCAATATTTTGGGCTTTAAAATCTCCAAATACAGCATTTAGTTCAGCATCATAATTCGCTACAAATCCGTTATACATCAAATATCCAACTTTCATAGTGTTTAGTGTAATTACGTCTGTTATAAAAATTGGGTTTTCTGAAAAAACGGTTTTTGTCAGTGTGATGGTTTCTGTGTTATCTGTAATACTGTCGTCTTCGGGTGCTGTGGTGCCGTTAGTATCATAGGTAGCTAAATGAACCGTGTAGGTCTCCGGGTTTAAAAGTGAACGAAGATTATTTTCTGTTAAAGATATACCATCAATTTTATTAAAAATTTGACCTCGAGTCAAAGATGTTGAACTGGCGCTGCTACTGGGTTGTACCAAACGTACAACGCCAAACACATTGGTTGTACTTCCAGGTGCATAATAAAAATTAAATTCAGCACCAGATGTTTTGCTGACTCCACTAAACTGCTGTTCAAGTTCAATATAATTACTTGTAATCCAACTAAAACGATCCACAAGCGCACGCTCATAAATTAAACTTTCAAATAAATTTTCAGGGCTATCAAAGCCGTTTAGAAAATTTCGATAGTCACTATCTGAAGTAAACCGATCATTTGCTAAGTTGGGAATGTTGTCTTTATAGAGGTATACAAAATTCATACCTTTCCAAACAAAATCATTAATTTCTGAGCTTTGTATAGCAGAATCGTCATTGTCTTTAAAGCAACTAAACGTGAGGCTAAAAGCAAGTGTAAAAAGTATAAATTTAAAAATTGAGTTCATAACGTGAGTATATTTATTTGAGCTAAGTTTTAAACGTCGCAGTTAATAAAAAATTTTAAAGCGGTGTTTTTATATAATTTTTATAGATTTGGAATATGAAGTACTAAATTAAACTTTTTTTTATAACTCAAAAATTATACCATAAGCTTGTAACAAAATAATATATGGGTCGTCTTAAATTTATAACTTCCCAATCGACAATGAACGACAAAGAATATTTAATACTAATCAATCCTTTTAAGGATAAGATTTATAGAGTAGCAAAACGGTTATTAGTTTCTGTTGAGGAAGCCGAAGATGCGACTCAAGAAGTTCTTTTGAAATTATGGAGGTTACGGCAAAAATTTAAGGACTATAATAGCCCGGAAGCTTTTGCGATGACTGTCACAAAAAATTGGTGCTTAGATCGGTTAAAATCAAAACAAGCACAGAATTTAAAAATAGTACACAATAATTATGAAGACCATTCTCAATCCTTACAAAAATCAATTGAGGTTAATGATAGTCT
>JAQXCA010000010.1 GCA_029252105.1 Flavobacteriaceae bacterium
TTGTGTACAAAAGTATTGTCTAATGAAATCTGATTTTCAAAAGCAATAAAAGAGGATACTAATTTTTCTTTAAGTTCCATAAAGGCAATGCGTTCTTTTAATTTTCAGCTTCTTGTTTAATCCAATCGTATCCTTTTTCTTCCAGTTCAAAGGCCAATTCTTTGGTACCTGATTTTACAATTTTTCCATTGTGAAGTACATGCACGAAATCTGGGACGATATAGTCTAAAAGACGTTGGTAATGCGTAATAACAACGACGGCATTATCTTTTGTTTTTAGCTTATTAACCCCGTTGGCTACAATGCGAAGTGCATCAATATCAAGTCCAGAATCGGTTTCATCAAGAATGGCTAATTTTGGTTCTAGCATCGCCATTTGAAATATTTCGTTACGTTTCTTTTCACCTCCAGAAAATCCTTGGTTTAAAGAGCGTGACAGGAATTTTCGATCAATTTCTAATAATTCAGATTTCTCACGAATCATTTTAAGCATATCTTTAGCAGGCATATCGTCTAAACCTTTGGCCTTACGCATTTCGTTAAGCGCTGTTTTCATGAAGTTTGTGACCGTTACTCCTGGGATTTCAACAGGATATTGAAATGATAAAAAGATACCTTTATGAGCGCGTTCTTCAACAGAAAGCTCTTCAATATTTTGACCTTCAAAAGAAATCTCTCCCTTTTCAACCTCGTATTCTTCTTTTCCTGCAACCACAGAAGCTAGTGTGCTTTTTCCAGAACCATTCGGCCCCATTATGGCATGAACTTCGCCTGGTTTTATCTCTAGATTGATGCCTTTAAGAATTGACTTGTCATCAATATTTGCATGTAAATCGGTTATTTTTAACATAGTTATTCTGTGCCTAATTTTAATATATTCTCAGTTTCTTTTGCTGCCGAAACGCTGATAATTTCAACAATTTCTATTTTATTTTCCCATAAAATATCAGCATCTTTTTTATTGGATATAATTCCTTTTACTTCAACGCTTACCATATCGGTATCGGTTGTTTTAAGAGGTGCCGCTTTTTCATTTAATTCTTTAGCTAAAGCATTTAAAAATACGCCGTATATTTCAACGTCGTTCTGCAATACTGCTGCATCTTCAAAAAAGATATAATTTCCTTTTACAGTTGTGAGTCCATCAGAAATTTCAGTTGTAGATTTTGAGTTGTTTTTACAGCCTAATACTAAAATTGCAAAAACGAAAAATAATAAATGTTTCATGGGTCTTTAAGTTATCCTACGGAGCCTTCGAGGCTTATTTCTAATAATTTTTGAGCTTCAACTGCAAATTCCATAGGGAGTTTGTTTAGAACTTCTTTACTGAATCCGTTTACAATTAATGCAATTGCTTTTTCGGTATCAATACCTCTTTGGTTACAGTAAAATATTTGATCTTCTCCAATTTTACTTGTGGTTGCTTCATGCTCTATTTGAGCAGATTTATTTTTAACTTCGATATAAGGAAAGGTATGTGCGCCACATTCATTCCCCATTAATAAACTATCACATTGAGAAAAATTTCGTGCATTGTCTGCTCTTGAACTTATTTGAACTAATCCTCTGTAACTGTTTTGAGATTTTCCAGCTGAAATTCCTTTACTAATGATCGTCGACTTTGTGTTTTTTCCTAAGTGAATCATTTTAGTTCCCGTATCCGCTTGTTGAAAATTATTGGTCACTGCGATGGAGTAAAACTCTCCAACAGAGTTATCTCCTTTTAGGATACAAGATGGGTATTTCCATGTCACTGCACTTCCAGTTTCTACTTGTGTCCACGAAATTTTAGCATCTTTTTCACAGATGCCACGCTTGGTTACGAAGTTATAAACACCACCAACGCCTTCAGCGTTTCCTGGGTACCAGTTTTGAACTGTTGAATATTTGATTTCAGCAGCATCTAAAGCAATTAGCTCTACAACTGCAGCATGTAATTGGTTTTCATCTCGACTCGGAGCTGTACACCCTTCAAGGTAACTTACATAACTTCCTTCATCTGCAATCAGTAGTGTACGCTCAAATTGTCCAGTCCCGCCTTGATTAATTCTAAAATAGGTCGAAAGTTCCATGGGACACTTCACCCCTTTGGGAATATAGCAAAAACTCCCATCACTAAATACAGCACTATTTAAGGCCGCATAGTAGTTATCAGTTGTGGGAATTACAGTTCCAATATATTTTTTGACAAGCTCTGGGTGTTCTTTAATAGCTTCAGAAATACTCATAAAAATGATGCCTTTTTTTGCAAGAGTATCTTTAAATGTTGTTGCAACCGATACAGAATCAACGACAATATCCATGGCAACATTATTCATTTTTTTCTGTTCATCAACAGATATCCCTAATTTTTTATACATCGCCAGTAAATCGGGATCAACATCATCTAGGGTTTTGTTTGGGTCTATGGATGCTGGTGCAGAGTAATAAGCAATAGCCTGAAAATCAGGTTTTTGATATTTTACATTTGCCCAGTCAGGTTCCTCCATAGCTTTCCAAACTTTATAAGCTTCTAAACGCCATTCGGTCATCCATTCTGGCTCGTCTTTCTTTTTTGAAATGGCACGCACAATGGACTCGTCTAAACCAATAGGAAAGGTTTCAGAATCTATGTCTGTGTAAAAACCATATTCATATTCTTTGGTTTTTAATTCTTCTCTTAAATCATCTTCGGTGTATTTACTCATACCACTTTTAAAATTATTCTATAAAGAAAAAGATTCTCCACACCCACAAGTACGATTTGCATTGGGGTTATTAAACACAAATCCTGCACCGTTCAAGCCGCCAGAATATTCTAAAGTCGTTCCAATTAGGTACAGAAAACTTTTTGTATCGACGACAATCTTTACGCCATTGTCTTCAAACAATTTATCGCTTTCACTCTGAGATTTGTCAAATTTTAAATCATAAGACAAGCCTGAACATCCCCCACTTTTTACGCCCACTCGGACATAGTCATTGGTAGGATCAAAACCATCCTCTTGCATCAATTGCAGGACCTTACTTTTAGCTGTTTCAGATACTTTTATCATAGTGCTTATGTAGATACTTTCTAAATAGTCTACAAATATACAACATAAGGAGGGGATTACCATAAATCCTAACATTATATTAATATATGGGTTTATAGGATTTACTTATGGATTTGAAAAATCTGGATTACGGATAAACTCCTGATCAGAGAGTGTTAAAAGAAACGCTTTTAGATCTGCTTTTTCTTTAGGACTAAGGCGCACACCGCCTAGGTTTACTTTTTTCATTAGAGGATCAATGGTTGGAGAGTTTTGAAGTCCATTACTATAATGATTAATAACGTCTTCGATAGTTTCGAATCGTCCGTCGTGCATGTAAGGCGCCGTAAAAGCAAGATTTCTTAAGGAAGGAGATCTAAACTTACCGTTGTCGGCAGGGTCACCAGTGACACGACCAAGACCACGGTCTGTAAAAGTAGTGTCTAGGCCATTGTTATGAAATTTATTATCTGTCCAAAGCGGATTACTATCACTGCCGTGGCAATGAAAACAATCGCCTTTTGTTTCGTCCATAAACACATTAAACCCATTTACTTCTGCGGGGGATAATGTGGCAGTTCCTAACAAATGTTTATCAAATTTTGAATTTGCCGAAATGAGTGTTCTTTCAAATTGGGCAATCGCTCTAGAAACTAAAACCGAGTCAATATCCATCGTACCAAAGGCGGCACTAAAAAGTTCAGGGTATTCGGAATGTTGTTGTAGTTTTTCAGTGACGGCATCCCAAGTAGTATGCATTTCGATAGGGTTAGTGATCGGTTCAAATGCTTGGTTTTCAAGCCCAGAATCTCGGCCGTCCCAAAAGAATTTATTGTCATAATTCCAAGCCAAATTAAATAAAGGCATGGAATTTCTACGGCCAAAAATCCCGTCTACACCATCACTAAAACGGGTATTATCTGAAAACGCATTAGGAACTCCATGACAACCCGCACAGGCGAGTGTGTTATCAGCAGATAGAATAGGATCAAAAAACAATTTTTTTCCTAAGAAAACTCCTTCTTCAGTTTGTGGGTTGTTCGATGGAATAACAGGGTCTAAGATGAGGTCTTGAAACAATTGAGGGATTTGAAGCGGGCTTGCTGTGGGTGTATTCACATAAGGTCCTTCAGTTGAATCCTTGCTACAGGAAACGATAAACAAGGTCAATAAAAGAATATAAAAATAAGATGTTTTATGTGTCATTTATCATTAGTTAATGTCTTCCAAAGTGAACACACTTTGCCCGTTTCCGTGTATCAAAATTTGAGCCGCAGAATTAGGCATTAGCATCTGATTGTACATGTTAAGGTCCCAAGTGTATGGATTTTTGAACCATTCTTCAATATGCATTTCGACGTTAATTTCTACATCAGCGCTTATCGTAATTTCTCCTAAATCCACCCGAAAAAAAGTATCTTGTGGAAAGCTAGGGTTTTCTCCAGGGCTGTCAACCGCACGAATGGCATGGTAATTAAATCCTTGTGCTTCATCAATACTATTTATAAATTTTCCATCAAATTGCATATAATGATATCCACCCCCGAGCATCATTGGAACATTCCAAGAGGCAGCATTTAGATCTGGATAAGCATTAGCAATATTTTCTTCATTACGCAATCCAAATAGAAAGGAGACATTACTGTATGTACCTATTGCAATTTTTTCTACAGGGGAAAAAGACAAGTTGGTTTGATTGGTAACATCTACTAAGTTATAACCTTCTAGTAAAATGGTTTCACCATCTGTTTTGGTAAATTCAATTCCTGAAATCAAATAACGTAAGCGTTCAATGCTCAATACATCGGCGTTCGCATTTGTGAATTTTAGGTCATTAAAGTCTGCGTTAGTAACTGGAGTCTCTTCCCAATAATGAGAAAATGTCATCGTTACATTCGCTGGCGTAAGATTGTCGTCGAAGTCTGGGCTACACCCAAATAAGGTTAGCAGGCTTATAGCGAATAAAAAAGAAAGTTGTTTCATTTTAATTTGAGGATTAAAAGGTCTGTAAACCCTTTATTTTCTGAAATATCTTCATTGGAGCTATTGGAGTCTCCAACAGCCACAATTGTTTGATTATTTAGTTCAACGACCGCATTAAAAAAGTCAGTTTCACTTCCACCAATTGATTTTTGCCACTCTAAGTCACCAGCACGATCAATTTTTAATACCCAAGCATCATTCTGACCCTTATTGGTCGTAAGATTTCCATCGTTACTTCTGGAGCTTCCAGAAATTAAAAATCCATTATCTTGTGTTTTTGAAATGGATCTTCCGACATCAAAATTAGTGCCGCCCATAGTTTTTTCCCATAGTAAAGTACCTTCAGGAGTTATTTTGATTAGCCATAAATCCGCTGCTCCATTGGTTTGAGAAACGTCCAAATCGTCACTTCTTGTATCTCCAACAATTAAATAATTCCCATCACTAGTCTGACAAATAGCCCGCGCCTCATCAATTTCACTACCTCCAAATGATTTTTCCCAAATTAAGCTGCCTGTGCTAGAGATTTTTATCACCCAATAATCATACCCACCATTAGTATTTGAAATATCGACATCATTACTATCAGAAGAGCCTGCAATGATATAGTCGTCATCTTCGGTTTGAATAGCGTCATAGGCTGTGTCTGTAAAACTGCCGCCATAATAGTTGCTCCACTCCCGTTCGCCATTGGCGTTTAATTTAATCACCCAATAATCGCCTCCAGCATGTCGTTGACTCATGGTTGTTTGTCGGTTCCCTTGCCCGTTAGAGGCAGAGACATCCAATACGCCTGTCAATAAGAAGCCATTGTCATTCGTTTGAATAATAGAATTTGGCGTGTCACTCCCTGCAAAACCATACGTTTTCTCCCAAGAAATGGCCCCATTTTCAGTAAGCTTTGTGATCCAAAAATCATCAAAGCCCGCGTTTTCGGAAACATCAAAGTCATTGCTTTTACTTTTACCAATCACCGCATAACCACCGTCAGAAGTTTGCACTAAATCGGCGCCACGATCGTCACCACTACCGCCGTATGTTTTTTGCCATTGTAATTGATTTGTTGCGTCATATTTTATCACCCAATAATCATACGATTCATTGGACTTATTTGTGATATCACCATCCTTACTTTGAGTATATCCCAAAATAGCGTAACCACCGTCAGTTGTTTTAGTCACAGCTTGTGCACTTTCATTTTTAGAGCCTCCCAAGGTTTTTATATGCTCAATTTCTACTTCCGAATTTTGAACTATTGGAGCGTTCGTGTCTTTAGAGCAGTTTATAAAAAATGATGTTATAAGAAACACTATCAACATATAATATGTTGGTTTTTTAGGCATATAAAATTAATTGCTTTTTCGAATGATAAACAAACCACGCTCGATATCACTAATGATAATATTCCCACTTGTAAAATAGGGATATACATTCCATACACCATTAAAATTGGCGCTATCACTTTCGGGATAGGTGTCAAAAAATCCAATTTCAGTTATGGTATTGCTAGCAATTTGAGATATATCAAGTACACGAACACCAGCTCGATAATTGGCAAGAAAATATTCGTTTCCTTTAACGTAGCCGTTATGGTCAATGGCAAGTGTAGGGCCAAAATAATCAAAATCATATGTAGGGTTATCTAAATCAGATAAATCAAATACTAATGTTCTAGAATTATTTCCAATATTTTGCTCATCGAGTTCATCGCCTACAATAAAATGGTTCAAATCTTCTGTAAACCACCCTTGGTGGGTATAACCAATATTAGAATATGCAACAGTTGATAAAATTATTGGATTTGCTTTGTTTGAAACATCGGCAATTACAATTTCATTTTCATTACTGCCGACTAAAATTTCTTTTCCAGTGTGGTCTGAATCTGGCCCTGTGTAGTTGATAACTTGTACGTCATGCGAATAACCTCCGGCTCCGAAGCCACCTTCAGATATTGGCGCTGTGGGGTTTTGGATATTTATAAACAAAGCACCTCCAGAAAAAGTACCGCTTCGACTGGTACCAACGACGTAGGCATAGCCTGAGGTTTCATTAATGAAAATATTATGGGCCTTGCCAAAATCTGTAAAATGCGTGTCGGCAGTAAAGGTTTCGGGTGGAGCTGCTACATTTCGTAAACGCGTAAGGTCAAAAACTTGCATGCCATGTCCTGGAGCTTCACTTACAATAAATGCATGATTTTGATAGACTTTTATATCTCTCCAGATACTATTCACTGTCGCTGTTGGCAGAATGCCTAGAAGTATAGGGTTTACAGGATCGCTAACGTCAACGAACGCTGTATGCGAACTGAGTCCTACGAGTGCATATTCTTTATTAGTAGTGGGGTCGGTCCAGCCCCAAGAGTCATTGCCTTCGATAGTGCCGCCTCCAAAACCATTAATAGTTAACTCTGACAATGTCAGATGGCTCATAAGGTCATAACCATTACATGGATAAATATCAGCCATACCGCTTTCGCAAGGTATTGACATATTGGTGACTATGTCACAGGCATCACCAACGCCATTTTCGTCTGAATCTTCTTGGTTGGGATTTGCTATTTCAGGACAGTTGTCTTCAGCGTCAATAATACCATCTGCATCTGTATCTGTATCATCAGTTGGGTCACAGACATCTCCAATGCCATCTTCATCTAGATCTTCTTGGTTGGGATTTGCTATTTCAGGACAATTATCTACAGAATTAATTATTCCATCTCCATCGCTGTCGTTTATTACCCCTCCTAAGGCTTCATTTGCACAGGAAGTCGCAAGTCCAATACATATTAAAAGAGATATGAATTTAAAAAAGACAGTTTTCATAGATTTGATTTTTCATTACACAATAGGAAACGTAATTTACATCAAAAAAGTATACATATAAAATTATCAGTCGAATTACTTATAGATTGTGCAGGAAATCTACTAAAAGCGCCTTATTTTTGCAGCATGATAGAAGATAAGAATCAAGAACATACACCACTTAGTAGTTTAGGGGAATTTGGGTTAATAGACCATTTAACCAAACAATTTACCAACAAAAATAGTTCGACCCTAAAAGGTATTGGAGACGATGCCGCCATCCTAGATTTTAAAAATAAATCGGTGGTGCTGACAACAGATTTGTTGGTGGAAGGTGTACACTTTGATTTAAGTTATATGCCTTTAAAACACTTAGGGTATAAAGCAGTTATGGTCAATCTCTCTGATGTGTATGCTATGAATGCATATGCGACACAAGTCACCGTTTCTATTGCGGTTTCTAATCGATTTTCTTTGGAAGCCTTAGAGGCTTTGTATGAAGGTATTCATAAAGCAGCTGAGGTTTATGGAGTTGATGTTGTTGGAGGAGATACAACATCTTCTACTACAGGTTTAATGATTTCTGTAACGGCGTTAGGTGGGGTAGATTTAGACACTGTAGTCAAACGAAGTGGTGCTCAGCCCAACGATTTATTAGTCGTTAGTGGCGATCTTGGAGGGGCGTATTTAGGCCTTCAAGTTTTGGAACGTGAAAAAGAGGTGTTTAAGGTAAACCCAAATAATCAACCTGACTTGGATGGTTATACTTATATTATTGAACGTCAATTGAAGCCCGAAGCCCGAAAGGACATCGTTAAACTGCTTAAAAATCTTGAAGTTGTACCTACCTCAATGATTGATATTAGTGATGGATTGTCTTCTGAAATTATTCATTTATGCAAACAAAGTGAGGTCGGATGTGATTTATATGAAGATAAAATTCCTTTAGACCCTCAGGTTATTTCAACTTGTGAAGAGTTTAATATGGATAGCACTACCGTAGCTCTGAATGGAGGAGAGGATTATGAATTACTAATGACCATTTCTCAACAAGACTTTCCTAAAATCAAAGCCAATCCAAATTTAACGGTTATAGGCTATATGACAGAACCAGGTGTTGGGATGAACTTGGTAACCCGTGCCGATACAAAAATTCCTTTAACAGCTCAAGGGTGGAATGCGATAAGCTCTGATTCGGAAGCATAGATGCTTAGTTCCAGCGTAGGGTTTCTATAAAATGCATCAAATCTTTTTGAATGTAATTGATGGCAGGCAGGATTGAATCGTAGTTAGGTTTGGTTTCAAAATACAGCGCCCCAGAAATAAAATGTTGTGTACTATCCGTAACATAAAATTGAGATTGTGATGCGACATTACCTTTAAGGTCATAAAACATGCCATACATGTTTTGTTGTACATTTTCATATTTTCGTTCCGAAATTTCATCTGCGATTTGAAGGTGTTTTTGAGTCATAGCACGAGCATCTGCTATGTATGTATCGACTGTAGTTTCTACTTTTTTATAGTTGATGAATACAGAAGCTTTTAGAGTTGGATAGCGAAGAGTGATTCCATCAAGTGTGTTATTTTTTTTAGAACTATTTAGTTGTGCAAGTGTGTTTGTTTCAAAGCTAAAAGGGAGGTCTAGTGAGCTTTCTAGGTAAGTTGCTTTAGGATAGTTTAAACTCAAAAATGCTTTTGGTTTTGGAACATGGATTTCATCACAGGAAAAGCATAAAAAAACACATAAAATAAAAAGGAAACGTTTCATTGTTTTTCAAGAGTTATTTTAAGCTGTTTGATGCGTTTTTTGTTCAGAGCTTCAATAGTAAATGTATAGGTTTTGAATGAAATTTTACTGTTTATTTTTGGAAAGCTTTTAGATATTTCAAGCACAAATCCAGCGAGGGTTTCTGCTTCTCCTTTTTTGTCTTCAAAAACAGATTCATCATCTAATTTGATAATTCTATAGAAATCTTTAAGTGGAGTTTTGCCTTCAAAAATAAAATTATGCGCATCAAGTTTTGAATAAATCAAATCATCATCATCAAACTCATCGCTGATATCTCCAACAATTTCTTCAATAATATCTTCTAGCGATACAACCCCAGAAGTACCGCCATATTCATCAACGACAATGGCTAAGTGGATTTTTTTCTCTTGAAATTCTACCATCAAATCATCTAGTTTTTTGTTTTCAGGCACAAAAAAAGGCACTCTTAACAAGGTCGTCCAATCAAAATGTTCTTTTTGAAGGTGTGGCAATAAATCTTTTACATATAATACACCTACAACCTCATCAATACTGTCTTTATAAACAGGAATACGCGAGTATCCATGTTTAACAATTTCTGGAATAATTTTTTTGTAATCAACAGTCTGGTCTAAAGCAAATATATCGATGCGGGGACGCATTACTTGTTTGGTATCGGTATTCCCAAATGAGACAATACCTTGAAGAATTTCTTGTTCTTGTTTTGTCGTGTCCCCTTCACTAGCGAGTTCTAAGGCTTGAGATAAATAATCGACATTAAGGTTAGATTTTTGTTTCCCCAATTTTTTATGAATACCTAAAGTTACTCTTTGCATTGGGATGCTAATAGGGGATATTATGACATCTAAAACCTTTAGAGGATGGGCCATAAATTTTGAAAACTTTAAATTGTTTCTATTAGCGTATACTTTAGGTAAAATTTCACCAATCAATAGGATCAAAAATGTTATTAGAATAACTTCAATAAAGAATACTAAATCAATTTTGAAAAGGCCTAAATTTAATTCGGAACGTACTTCTCCAAATAGAGTGTCACTTAGAGAGGCAAATACGATGACAATAGCAATGTTTATAAAATTATTGGCAACTAATATTGACGCTAGTAATTTTTTAGGCTGTTTTAAAAGGTCAATAATAATCTCATAGGATTTTGATTTGGCGTTTTTGGCATCATCCAAATCTTTTTGGGTTAGCGAAAAAAGAGCAACTTCAGCGCCAGATATAAGCGCAGAGCAAATTAAAAGCACAAGCAGTCCAATAGCGCCACTAACTACTGTACTGTCTAAAAGAGATATAAAACTTGTGGGTTCTGGGTCCATTTATGAATTAATTAAAATGGTAAGTCGTTTGTTTTTTCGTTATCTTCAATCGGTTTAGATGTAGTGGCTTGAGGACTTGAGTTTGTAGAGTTGCTAGATGGTGAGACCGTATCACTTTTAGTAGTTAAAAATGTAAAATCCACACATTGAATTTCGGTAGAATACCGGTCGGTTCCTTTGTCATCTTGCCATTTACGAGTTTTTAAACGGCCTTCAATATATACTTTATCTCCTTTGTTGAGGTATTTCTCGCAAATTTCAGCAGCCTTATTTCGCACTACGATATTGTGCCACTCCGTATTTGTTACTTTTTCATTTGTTTGCTTATTTGTGTAGGTTTCATTGGTTGCTAATGGAAAACGACCCACACAATTTTTATCATCAAAATAATGCATTTTTACAGCATCACCTAGATGTCCAATAAGCATTACTTTATTTAAAGTTCCTGACATAATAGTTGGTATTTGATTTGGTAAATATAACCCTTAATTAATGATATAAAGATATCTAAAAAATGCAAAAACGCATCCTTAAATTTGAAAATTATTTATAAATCTTTCGATAACAACAGGTACGGGATAAGATTTAATATCAGACCATTTTACTGCATTTACAAGACTGTTTGGTGTTTTTATCACCCAAAATTTAATATGTAATTCTTGATGCGATAATTTATGGATAATATCAGAAGTATTAAAGAGTGATAATCTTTCTTCAGGACAATTAATTTCATCCAACATTTCGAGTTGTGTCAAAAACTCTTTTTTGGATACAGACGTCGCAGTTTCTATAAGAGGAAATTGATACAGTTGTTGCCAAATACCTTTTTTAGTCCGTTGTTCTAAGACTGTTTTTCCATCTTTTGAGTCCATCACTAAAAAGTTAAAATACTTTTTTGTGACTTTTGTTTTTTTGAACTTAACAGGTAAAATCTTGATGGTGCCCGTTTCAAAGGCTTTACAAGACGAAATTAAGGCACAATCAGAGCAATTTGGCGATTTCGGTTTGCATTGACGCGCTCCAAACTCCATAATAGCTTGATTGTAATCTCCAAAATTAGATAACGGTAATAAAGATTCTGCCACTGCTTTAAATTGCTTAATTCCTTCAGTACTATTAATAGGCGTATCAATTCCAAAATAACGTGCCAAAACCCGGTATACATTTCCGTCTACAACTGCGACGGGTTCTTCATAACAAATTGAAGCAATGGCGCTAGCAGTATAGTCTCCAACCCCTTTTAGCGTGAGCAGGGATTTATAGTTTTTCGGAAATTCACCATTTAAATTTTCAGTAATATGTTTGGCTGTAAAATGCAGGTTTCGAGCTCGGGAATAATAGCCGAGCCCTTGCCACAGTTTTAAAACAGCTGTTTCAGAAGCATTGGCAAGTGCTTCTACCGTAGGGTAATTGGCAACAAAAGACTCGTAATATGGTTGTCCTTGTTTGACTTGTGTTTGTTGTAAAATAATTTCTGAAAGCCAGATATTATAAGGATTTTTAGAAGTACGCCAAGGTAAATTTCTTTTGTTTACTGAATACCAGTTAGTTAATGTTGAATGAAAACTCATTTTGAAATTAGTTGAAGGACAAAAATAATCTTTTAATATATTTAATTTTAATTCTTT
>JAQXCA010000021.1 GCA_029252105.1 Flavobacteriaceae bacterium
TTTTGTGACAAGAGATGCTGATAAGACCAACCATTCTTCTTCTGTTAAATTTACAAAATTAGTTAATAAAGCTTTAATGTTAACATTCATCATTTTAATTAGTCAATTGGTTTTTTGCAAATGTATGTCTAATGATTGAATTCTAGGACAAAAGGCTAGGACTGTTTTTGAATAATCCCATTACAGCATACCAATTATAAAGTCTTGGTTTTTTGGAGTCATTATTATAATAAGCCCAAGCACCTGTAGTTGGGCTTTCCCTCTGAGTTGGATCAGTAACTTGTGGAATGGGGTTACCATCTTTGTATGAGACCATCTGGGCGTTTTCTATTTATTTTTTCCAAATCCTCACCAAAATGGTTCGACTTTTCTCCCTTCTGCTCCAAATTTATTCCCTAAAATAAAATATTATTCTTGGAAATAATTCAATATTGATATTATTACAAATAATAAAACATAAACAGCTATGACAATAAGGCCCCATTTTAGATTAGAATTTTTATTTAGATATGTGACCATAATATTGACAGTACTTCTACTATTTTCTATACCAAGCTTATTTTTAGCCATATTAGATAAATGTAACCAAGCTAAAGATAATTGTAGTTTGTTTTTATTTTCATCACCTTCATCCCAAAAACTCACCTTATTGAGTCTGTAGTTATTTTCTGCAAATTCCTTAATTTCTATCAAAAGTTTTGGATTTGTAGGCAAAACAAAATTTGCAACTGCTTTGGCTTGTAATTTATAGACTTGTTGCCTTACATCCTCTTCATGGTCTTCATCCCATTCCTCAAAATTAGTAGTACCAAATATTTTACCTATTAACCCTTCCTTAGTGTTAGTGTTTTTATTATCTATGCGTGCTTGGATTTCTTTTCTTACTGTAATTTCAATCTCCCTAAGTTCATCCTCAAAATTGTTTATGGGGTGATTAATATCGTTACTTTGAAATAAAGTAATTTCTCGTCCACACCATTCACAGATAACATCTTGTGCCTTTACTGGGTTTTTACAATGGTTACATTTCATTCTTAGATCGTTTTAATTCATCAATCTGAATTTTTAATTGATTTAATTCTTCATCTTGTTTTGCGGATTTGTCTTTACTATATTCAGAATCATAGTTTTTAACAACTGCCCCAATAATAATATTTAACAGAAAAAATGCAGATAGAATTAGCCATGAAACAAAATAGATATTTACAATCCAACTTGATACATCTGAACTTAACAAATCGTATCTAAGATCTGTCCAGTCTTCCCCTGTAGTAACTCTAAAAAGGGAAAATAGAGCCTCAGAGATATTACCAAAAGGATCAAATGTGTCATTAAATTTATTTGAGACATGAGTTTTACCTTTAAATAATATTACTCCTACTAAGGCATAGAAATACATCAAAATAATAAGTAAAGAAATAATTCTAAGAAGAGCAGCAAAAGAATTTTTAACTACTCTTAATATAGCAAGAGTTTCTGGAAAAACTTTTATGAGTCTTATAATTCTAACCACTCTTACAATTCTAAATATTGTGAGTAAGTCAGAATTTAAAAATAAACTTTCTGGAATTAAAGAAACAATTATTAACGTTAAATCAATAATATTCCAAATATTTTTAAAAAAAGAAATAACACTATTTCTAGCTAACCACCTAGCTGAAATTTCAACGATAAAGAGAATGATACATGCATCTTGAGTCCATGAAATTAAATCTGATTGATAAGATTGCTCAATTCCAATGAGTATACAATTAACAAGAATGATAAATGCCACTGCAATATTAAAAGCTTGAGAAGCTACTGTTTTTTTAAAAAACAAATTCATTTTATTCAGTTAGTTTTTTACCACAATTTGAGCAAAACTTTGTACCCGCAGTGTATTCATTGCCACATTCACAGATATTTGGAAGAACATATTCACAGGCATGACATATTTTTGCATTTGCATCTAAATCAGTATCACATTTTGGGCAAGGGTTATAACCATCGCCACAATTTGGACAAAATTTATATTTAGGAGAAAAACCTGTAGCACATTTATCGCAGTTTACTGTTTTTTCAGTAATTTGTTTTGGTAAGGATGTAGAATTGGCCTGTGCTGTACCACAGTTTTTACAAAAAGGGCTTGTAGATTGCAGAGCAGTGTTGCACTTACTACAAGGCTTTGAAGGATTGGCCAAATTACCAGTATTCATCTGGTTTTGAACCATCCCTCCTACTTGATTTGCCAAAGGCATGGCCATTCCAAGTCCTACAACGGTACCTAAAATACCAGAGCCTCCAGAGCCGTCGCCACCTTCAGAGCCACCAATATTGGTAGCAGCTGCTTCAGTTGTATCAAAAGTTCGTTCAACTTTATATACATTTAACTGCTCGGCTCTACGTTTGAGTCGTAGTTTTTCCTCCATATCCTCAGACATAATACGGTGGTAATCCTCTACAATTTTTTTTACGCGCTCATCTTCGTCAACTACAGATATTCCTTCAACACTAAAAAAACTAATTTCTAAACCATATTTAGACATAGCAAATTTTACAGCTGGCTGAATACTATTGCTAAGCTCTTTGACCATATATTCAAGTTCTAAAGGACCTAAGTCTAAATCTTTAGATAGTTTCCAAATTGCGTTTTTGGTTGATTCGGTAATAATTCCTCTAAATAATTTTTGTAATTCTAATTGATTGAATAGGCTAGATACCCCTACAATTTCAGTTAAAAATTTTCTAGAGTCTACTATCTTTACTGAATAACTTCCTCTACAGGTAATGGGAATTGGAACTTTAAAATTCGGTTCAACGATATTAAAAGGCATCAAGCCCCACTTAGCATCCTGTGAAAGCGCCTTGTTTACGTAAAAAACCTCGGCAGTGAAAGGAGTGTCCCCTCCAAAAGCAAGTCCGATTACATCAGCTAGAAAAGGGATGTTATAGCTTGTTAGTGTGTGGGTTCCAGCTCCAAAAACATCTAATAACTTACCGCCTTTAAACATGAAGGCATCTTGGCTTTCATTGACCACCAATTGGGTGCCAATTCTTAGTTGATTTTCACGTTTTTGATTTCCATTTTTTGGAGACCATTTCCAAACAAGCTCATCATTTGGTCCTTCATATTTTAATACATCAATAATAGCCATACTGTTACGATTTTGGTATTGGGATTTTCATACTTCCAGATTTTGTTATTATGTGTATCTCTTTCAAGTTATCCACACTAACTCTTGTACGAAATCTATAAACCAATTTTTGTGCATCAATTTGTTTAGATTTGGGTTGGATCGGATTTATAGAATTTATGTCATTTATAGTAACAAAAGGTTCCAAATTAATGAGCTCTTTTGGTACAGAAAACGTGATATCATTATACACATACCCTTGGTCAACAGAGATTTCTGATTTTTCTAACGCAGAAATCAATTCGTTTGGTAAATCTGTTTTTAATTTACTATACTCCTCAGATCGATCTTTTGCTGTTTGAAATTTAAATCCCTTCTCATCGATCCACGAAACAATATCGTCTGTGATGATGACACCTCTTAGTTTTACAATATCTTCAGGAACTATTTTTTTGTTTCCTAACCATTCATAATCTATCTCAAGTGGTTCTTTATAGTCCTTTTCTGAGTACGGAGGAAGACTATTTAATGCATCTGGAACTTTAAAAACTTGATAATTATCTTTGTAACTGTCAGTAAAATGAATACATAAGAACAAACGAACGTTTTCTATAGTCCGGTTGGAATTGTTAGTCATTTTAACACGTAAAGAATTCTTAGGGTCAATTATAGACCCTTCTGAAACCTCAATATCAACAAAAGGACGCTCCACAAACATCTCAGAAAAAACAGTTGGCAAATATTTATTGCAAAAATTTAAATCACCAGGCAAATAATCTTGAACCACTTGGTTGCCACGTCTAAAAAAGTGACGTTTAATTTCTTCGATTGCTTTTGTGTTGTTCCCAAGGTTTCTATGCATGATAGCTTTTTGAAAGTTTGGACTGAAATTACCAAAACCTTCCATGGTACTCATGTAGGTTTTAACGATGAATTCAGACTCAACAGATCTAAAAATAGAACCTCTGATTTTAAAAATATTCATTAAATCCAGAAGTGCTTCACTTTGTTTTGGATACAGAATAGAGGCTTCATCAAATAATGTGAATGCGTTTTCTATTTCACCTTTTTGATATTCTAAAATACCCTTCAAAACAAAAGCAGGTGCTGTAGATGAAGGGAATTTTTCAAAATAAGATGCTAAAATGGTTTCTATTTCTTCAAGTTTAGTGACTTTTTGTTCGTCATTAGAAATGGTATTATTATTCAATGAAAGCAGGGCAAAGCCTTTTAATAATATAGACTCACGATCATTGGGAGATAATTCTAAGGCAGTATCAGCAAACTCAATCACTTTTGGGTAATTAGAATTGTAAAGTGATATGTAGGCCTGATCTCTTTGAGCACAGAGCTTGTCCCATTGGGTCATATATTTAAGAAATATAGGGCTTGAAAACTTAACATATTCCAAATAAGTTTCCTTGACTTTTTTTATCTTTTTTAAAACTTCAACTTCTCTTTTATAACGGTCTCCAGCTATACTCATCGCATCGGCACCTGCTTTTGCAAGGTTTAAACTACCTCTAATTATATCTCCTTCATAAATTTGAACCCCTGAATTTACTGCAACAGCAGTAACACTTCCAAATTCTGAAAATGCAGTCCATACAGATTCACCAACTTCCTTTTCTGCCTCTGCATCATAAAGATTTTCTAACACTGGTAATAATTTCTGATAACAACTAATAACATCAGGCGCTACACCAGTCAAATCTTGTTTGTAAAGATATTCTGTATATTCTTGAACGTCTTTTACATTTTTTATCGCTTCATCTAAAGTGAATATAACCTTAATTGTAGCTTCAAGGTTTAAAGAGTTCTTATTGGTTGTTTTTGAGTTTTCTAATTGTTGATCAAGCTGAGTGAATTGTGAATTAGGTGATTTAGTCTCTGAACAGGCTGAAAACAATATGACTAAAAAAAGTATATTAAATTTTTTCATGATTTTAATATTTATTATTCTTTAAATTTAAAGGATAATTCAATAAATATTTGTACATATTTTGTACATTTAATTTTATGATTAAAACTTTAAAAACAATCACTCAAAAAAAGTTAGGGTTTAAAATTGATAACTATAACAGTTCTAGAAGGTTAAGTGATATTATTTATATAGAAACTGGAATTGAAATCAGCTATAATACGCTGAGGCGATTTTTTGGAATTGTAAAACCTGTTCTACCTAGTAATTACACTCTAGACACTTTGGCGGTGTTTAATAGTTTTAAGAGTTACAATGATTTTGTAATGAATTTCCATTTGAAAAACCGATGGAAAGATGAGTTCCATATGGTGTCTTTAATGAACCGCCCAGAAAATTTATTAAAGTACATTGAAAACAACTTACACACCAATAGAGAATTCGTTCTAAAATTAACGCAAATCGTACGGGAATTAGTGTTTGCTAAAAACTATAATTTTTTGTTGCGGGTTTTTAGTTTAGATCAAATGAATTTTAGCTGTTTTAATTTTGATGACGTCGCTTATTTTGGAAACTGCATTGGTCCACTTCTAAAAACATTTGATTTAAAATCTACTGAAGTTCAGAAACTTATTTTGAATGATAATTTTTTGAATTTGGTCATCACTATTTATGTGGATTATGAACATTTAAACAGCTATTACGGAGACAGTCTAAAAATCATCATAAAACATTGTGACAGAAAAGATATTAGCCAATTTTGTAAAGGGGTTTTGAATTTGGATATGTACCTCAATAATGACAGTAAAGATCATTTTTTTAAACTGAAATTAAATTCAAAATTTCATCCCATACTTAAAAGTAGAGTAATCGCTCAAGAATTATTTTATGAACCAAAAGACTTAATTGAAAGACTAAACAACTATGATAAAAAATCACAGAATAAGAATAACATCAACATTGATTACTATTATGAAATTATAACTACAGCAATAGTAACCAAAAAATTTAAAGTTATGGAATGGATTATGGAAAGATTTGAATCCAAAACAAAATATGATAAGTTTTATAAATTTGAACATTATGAACACTTTGGGTTGATGGCTATGGTTTTGTTTAAATACCGTCAAGATGATAAGAACTTAAACTTATGGATTAAATCCATTTCATTTGATAATTTTTCACGACCCTATGAGACTTTTATGCTACAATACGTCTACATTCTCAAATACCATTACTCAAAAAAAAATAAGACTTTTTATAAAACTAAGTATATGGAATCAGCTAAACATCTGTACCCAAATTTTTTCAGCGAAGACTACTTGATTAATTATTTTAATTTATGATAACTGCTGTTCTCATTACTGCTGATATTATGAAAATGAGCACGCTCTTTTATGGAAATGAATTTGATTTAGAGGCGTTTAAAAAAAATACTTAAAGGAGAATAATACACAAAAGTGATACCTTTTTTAAGAAATAAAGCACTGTAATGCGATGTATTATAGTGCTTTTTCAGTTATCATCCACTCTATAACCAACCTACAGAAAGCTAAGGGGCATTCGTCTATAAATGTTAGTCTAACCTATTTACGTGGTTTAGAAATAGCTGAATTAAAGAAGGAAGATATGCCTATGGTCTAAAAGATGGGGCTACACAAGGCAGCCCCTTAAAGAGTCAAGAGTCAAAATTTTAATCCCTAACAAAACGCACTGAAAAGCCGTTTCGCTTGCTGAAGAATTAAGCTGTAAAGGTTACTGTAAACGTTATACAGGAAACGGCACCATGCGTCATTTGCATTGCCCTCAGTGGAACTCCAAAAGATTGCAAGGAGACCCTCATCGCTGAAGAACGTTATTTGGATCTGTTGATTAGTGAGTCTAAAATAATTGAAAAGATCCCCCAATTTATGATAGCCTCTTACTTAGGAGTCAGTCCTAAAGGCTTAAGTTGAATAAAATAACGATTAGCTGAAAAATAATTCACATTTCTTAACCCAGGTCAATGTACAGAGTTTAGTAATAAACTATTTGGTTAGTTAATTATTAAAATTACAGTACAAACCAATTTTAAACTTATATTTTGATGTTAAATTCTACTAACTCGACACGTATAGTGTTGTTTATTCTATGCGTTATAAGCTTTCAGATGCTCTCTGATGCACAATCCTTAAGTACTATTCAAAATGGCACACCTGGTTCAGGAGAATGGATGGGAAATAATGGATTAGCCCCTTGGGTTTTAGGCCGAGTCAAAATGCATGGAACGGTACATTTAATGGACAGGGATTACCGGGAAGCGATTATTGGTTTTTCGCAAATGTAAGTCTAATGATTGAATTCTAAGACAAAAAGCAAGGGCTGTTTTTGTGTAAACCCATTACAGCATACCAATTATAAAGTCTTGGTTTTGTGGAGTCATTATTATAATAAGCCCAAGTACCTGTGGTTTGGCTTTCCCACTGAGTTGAATCAGTAACTTGTGGAATGGTGGTACCATCTCTTTGAGAAACCATCTTGGCGTTTTCTGTTTAATTTTTCCAAATCCTTACCAAAATGGTTCGACTTTACCCCCTTTAACAATTTGATTTCAAAAAGGTTTTAAAAGACTAAAGTGGTATTTACGATAATTAAAAAAACGTCAATAATTCCCTAAGTTCCGTATTTTAATACTTTAATTATTTTTTAATTTCTTTTTTTAGTTTTGTAATACTCTTCAAAATTTTGTATAGCATAATCAATTTATGATATATATTTTATACTTTTGAATCACAACCAATTTGAGATTATGAAAAAAGAAATTAATAAATTTTTATTTGTTATAATATGTTTGCTAGCAACTCAGTTAAGTACTACTGCTCAAACAGTGATAACCTATGACTTCGAATCCGATATAACGGGTGAAACACCATCAAATGCAACAGTTAATAATGGTATCTATACGATAGATGAAGACCAAACGCGTACTAAAACTTTAAAACCTGTTTCAGCTTCAGGAAACACATCCTCTGTTACTTTGGATTTATTCCCTGAAAACAACGATTATTCAATAACATGGAAAGAGACCTACATAACCGCCGGACGTTCGGGGTTTATACTTCGAGGATCAGGATCTAATACACGTAACCCAGGCGCAATGCAAGGGTATTTATTTCAAGTAAATGCAAATTTCAGCGACATACGTATTTATACATCCAATGCCTCAGGTTATAGTTTAATTGTTAAAGAAGGTTTAAATGCTTCTGGAATTAACATCCCCAGATGGTATCGGACCATAGTTGAAGGAGCAACTCTAACGTTTGAATATTCAAACGATGGTACAACATTTACACAAATAATTCAAGTTGAAAATACTACATATACATCAGGAAAAACTCAATTTGTAAGAGGTTATTCGAACTCAACGACAAATACATACATAGATGATGTGATTTATAATAGTAATACAACAACAGCTAATGATACTGACAGTGATAGCGATGGCGTTGCTGATGCTATTGACTTAGATGATGATAATGATGGTGTTTTAGATGCAACAGAGGGTGATGATGATACAGACGGTGACGGTATTCTCAACAGATTGGACTTAGATTCTGACGGAGACGGATGTTCAGATGCTATTGAAGGTGCTGCAGGTTTTACAAACTCAGACCTAGTAAATTCTTCAATGCCTGGTGGAAATACAGGAGGTTTATATATTGGTGAATATAACTCACCTGTAATACAAAATTTAGGAACTAGCGTAAATAGTGATGGTATCCCTACCATTGCCGCTACTGGTCAAGCTATAGGAACTGCTATTACTGCCAATCCTGTACTAGATGATGTGGCTAATCAATCACTCGCTGTAAGTGATGTTACTTATTCTGCTGGTGATGCAGTCTTTACCATTACCAATGCCCTTGCCAATATTACCTATGAACTGGTAGATGAAAGCGAGAATTCGTTGTCTCCACAAGTCATCGCTACTCAAGGGGCTAGTACAGCTAATTTAGATCTTACACTACTACAGGCCAATGTACCAACAGGAGCTCCTTCTACAACCTATCAAGTAATCGCTGGAATATCTGGCGCTTGTAGAGTTACACTGGCTGATCAGCCTAAATTAACCATGAGTTCATCATTAACTATTAATAATGTATATGAATATCAGGTTTTTCAGAGAAACGACTCAAATCAAGCTGATATTTCAATTTCTGGAACATACACCGGATCTCCAACAACGATTGAAGCCCGTTTTAATGGAGGAGATTATGTAGTTTTAGATTCAAATCCTTCTGGAGGAACTTTTTCAGGAATATTACAAAATCAAATTACTGGGCAGGGAATCCTAAACGTCCGCTTTGGAGCAACACCAGATGTAAATCATAACATAGATAATGTAGGAATTGGTGATATTTTTATCGTTAGTGGCCAAAGCAATGCTTCAGGGCGTGGAACAACATTAAACTCATATTCTCATGCAACTCTTAAGGCAAGTCTTTTTGGAAATGATGATGTTTGGAAAAATCTTACTGATGCTACAGATAATAATTCAGGACAAATAGACAATGTTAGTAGTGATGGTAATGCAAAAGGTTCGCCATGGCCAATTTTAGCTACTTTTATTCTTGAAAATACAGGAGTGCCAGTTGCATTTGTACCCACTGCTAAAGGAGGAACATCAATCTCACAATGGCAGCCTCGAGCAGACCACACAGATGCTACAACACTATATGGATCTATGCACAGGCGAATAACTGCTGTGGGTGGTAGTATAGCAGGCGTATTATTTTTTCAAGGGGAATCTGATTCACTAGCTGGAACTAGTCAATCTGACTATGAAACTGGATTAACAACAATTGTTAATGCAATTGAAACAGATTTCTCGGGTACAAAAACAATGATTGGTCAATTAGGACACAGTAACAAATCAGGAAATGATATCATAAGAGCAGCACAAGTAGAAGTTATTAAAAACAATTCAAATGCATTGTTAGGGCCAGCAACATATGATATTGATCTTTCTGATGAAGGAGGAGATACCTTACATTTTAAATCAGATTCAGATATGTTAGAATATGCAACCCGATGGTATGCAGCCATTAACAAAGAGTTTTATGGAGGGACTAGTGGCTATGGTCCTGTAATAAATGAAACAGCCCTAATTTATGACGAAGCTAACAACAAGGTAGTTGTGTCTTTTTTAGATGATTTGAGTCTGGTGATTGATAATTCATCTTCGGTGACTGACAGTTCATTTGACTTGAAAAACAATAATAGCTCAGTTGCAATTTCTGAGGTATCTATTGTAGATAATACGATAGAAATTACTCCAACAGAAAGTTTAAATTTAGCGCAAACAATTACTTTAACATACGCATCTTTAAATACTGCCGTAAATGCTGCTATTTATGATTCAAACAATCTTCCTGCACAACCATTTTATAATATAACAGTCAACGTGGTAGATTCCACCCCTCCAATAATAACCCTCAATGGGGATGCTACTGTAACTATAGAAATAGGATCTGTTTATAGAGATGCAGGAGCAACTGCAAATGATAATGTTGATGGAATTATTACTGAAAATATTGTAACTGAAAATCCTGTAAATATAAATAGTGTTGGAGTTTATACGGTTACTTACAATGTGAATGATTCCGCTGGGAATCCTGCTGTTGAAAAGACAAGAACAGTGAATGTTGAGGACTCAAGTTTATCTCTTTCAAATTTTGATGATAAGTATTTAGGAATTAAGGCTTATCCAAATCCAGGTTTAGATTTTATTAAAATTTCAAATATTGTTGAAACTACGCCATATGCTATTTATAGTTTTACAGGGCAGTTAATCATAAAAGCTGTGCTCGAGCCTAATTCTAAAATTAATGTGAAAGGCTTAAAGCCGGGGATTTATTTTATCGTTATTAACAAACAAATCATTTTAAGGTTTGCTAAAAAATAACCAGTTATTATAATTCCATAAATCAAAAACATTTAATTTTCGGATTTATAAGTTTAAAGATATAGAAACCCTACAATATTAGGAACTAAATAACTTCTAAAAGTTCATTTCATAAAAACAATTCAAACAAGATTTTTATAGCGGGTGTGTAAAATAGCGGACATACCAAGCCAAGTATTTTAGAAAGACATTGTAATATCTACTTATTTGTTATTAAAGATCAAAATGCAGATTTTGAGATGGCAGCTGAACTATGGGGTTTTCTTAGTACTAAATCGCGTTAAGTTGCTAGAGTTTTATGTAAACTTATTTATTTTTCCAAAACGATTTAACATACAAACTCTTCAAGCTAAACCAGAAAGCCAAAATGCCAGGCAGCTTAGTTTTAGGCGATTTTCCTTTTCCGATGCGCTGAATTTGAAGTTCATACCAAGGTAGTTCCACACCACCAAGTTGATCTAAAAACTTCACTCCTATTTTGGGGATCGGTGCTTCAAATCGTTTTACAGATCCTTCAAAAATTTGATTCGCTAAGTTCGGATACAAACAAAATGGTCTAGCCAATCCGATAACATCCAAATGACCATCTTCTAAAGCTTGATCCATGACCGATACAGATCGAAAACCCCCCGTGAGTAACAATGGTGTTTTAATCAATTTTCGGGCTTTTTCAATATAATCTAAGAAATAGGCTTCACGTATTATGGTACTTTTTTTACGATCTCCCTGAATCATAGCGGGCTTTTCATAAGTTCCGCCAGAAATTTCAACCAAATCAATTCCTTCATTCCCTAGAAGACGAATCACTTCCATAGAGGCGTTTTCTGTAAACCCACCGCGCTGAAAATCTGCAGAATTAATCTTAATACCTATGGGATACTCCACTCCCACTTGTCGGCGAATTTCACGATAAACCTCTAAAACAAAACGGGCTCTATTAGTTAAAGACCCACCCCACTGATCAGTTCGAATATTGCTATTAGGAGATAAAAATTGACTGACCAAGTAGCCGTGAGCTCCATGAATCTGACAACCTGTAAACCCCGCTTCTTTCAGAATTCTTGCGGTGTTCCCAAAGCGTTTTATAATGTCCCAAATAGCATCCTCTGTCAATGCAGATGGCACCTTAAACATCTTAGAGGCACTTCCCATTTTTAGTGGTATCGCAGAGGGCGCTACTACTTCTCTATTAATTGCTGCAAAAGCCTGCCTCCCTGGATGGTTTATTTGAGGCCAAAGATGTACTCCAGTGCCTTCCACGGATTTTGCCCATTCTTTTAACAACTCAAAATGTTTGTAGTCTTCGACAACAACATTACGGGCTTCACCCAATGCCTTCGCGTCTACCATCACATTTCCAGTAATAAGCAATCCTGGATTCCCTTTAGCCCAAACCCGATACGCATGTATTAAGCCTTGACTAGGAGCATGATGTCGGGTGCCAAAATTTTCACTCATGGCAGATTTTGCAATTCTATTTTTTAAAACAGAGCCATTTGGTAAAGTAAAGGGAGAAGCGATTATATTCATTGCTAATTTTTTTATCAAATATATTTAAAACATCATAAGAATAGCTGAAAAAACTATTTGTTTTTAATCTCTATCTTACCTCATTAATATGAAATAGTTTAATGTTAGTGATTTGATCCATTTGATTGAATCTTAATTAAAATTAATTTACTTTTAAATTGACAACTTACCATAAGTAAAAAATTATTTATTAATTTAGCAAATTGATTTTAATGGAAAAATGTATCTAAAAAATCCTATTGGAAAAAATATAGCCACCGTATTGCTTTTATTAGCTTTGGTGTTTCCGACTGCCATACAGATTAGTCACATGGTTGAGGGACACGATGACGTGGTGTGTAATGACCATAGTACACATTTCCATAAATCTGAAAAAACTTGTGAAATATGTGTATTTCATATCACATCGATCAGTTATGATATTGCTAAATATCCTGATCTACTTTTAACACAAATTTCTGTAAAGGTGAGTACAAACTACACACCAACACAGTTATACTTCTCTACCTTAACCAACAAACAGCTTCGCGGCCCCACAGTATTTTCTTAATATACAAACAGACACGTTTAATATTAATTAAGAATTTATATGCGCAACTATGTATTTGTGATACTGCTATTTAGCTGTATTTCATCGTTGTCACAAAATTGTAACAACTCACTTTCAGGTACCGTAACAGATATCCACGATGGGCAATTGCTCACTGGGGTAACACTTATTGTGGCAGAAACTGATCAGGCTGTTCAGACCAATTTTGATGGAACCTATTCGTTTTCAAACCTTTGTAATGCTACATATTACATACAGGTTTCACATCCTTATTGTTTGACAAAAGGGTTTACGGTTAAAGTTTATGGGGATACCAATAAGTCTTTTAAATTGGAGCATCATTTAGAAGAACTCAATCAAATTACGATTGAAGGAAAAGCTTATGGCGACAAATCCAAGACACTTCTGGAGCACACTATTAACAAAGAGGATTTGGAGCGATTTAGCAGTGGATCAGTTGGAGATGCCTTAAAAAGTTTGAGCGGGGTATCTGCATTAAATACTGGAAGCACAGTTGTAAAACCATTAATTCATGGGCTTCATAGTAGTCGTGTAACTATTATTAATAATGGGGTCCGCTTGGAAGACCAAGAATGGGGCGCAGAACATGCACCTAATGTTGATATAAATTCTATTAGTAACCTTAGTGTCATAAAAGGCGCTGGCGCGCTTCAATACAGTGGAGATGCTGTTGGAGGTGTAATTATTGCTGAAACTTCAAAAGTTCCCGTAAAAGATAGCTTGTATGGAAGAAGTTTGATGACGACTACGACTAATGGTCGTGGTTTATCATTAAGCTCAAAATTGACCAAAAGTTATAAAAATGGATGGTATGCTACGCTTCAAGGAACTCTAAAACGTTTTGGTGATTTTGAGGCTCCAGATTACGTATTGAGTAATACTGGAGTATATGAAAGTAATGTCGCTTTAAAAGTAGGTTTTAATCGGTTTGACTATGGTATTGAAGGGTACTATTCCCGCTTTAAAAATGAACTTGGTATTTTAATCGCTTCGCATTTAGGCGGTGCAAGAGATCAAGATCGAGCCATCGAAAGTGATATACCTTTAATTATAAACGATTTCACATACACTATTAAAGCACCGAGGCAAGATGTCACGCATCATTTGGCCACCATAAAGGGGTTTAAACGATTTGACAACTTTGGAAAACTGAATTTTCAGTATGACTTTCAAAGAAATAATCGTTTGGAATTTGATATTAGACGCGGAGATGACAAAGACAAGCCAGCATCGGATTTACAATTAGATACGCATACCGTTTTATTAGATATAGAATCTCGTTTGAACGATGAAATTCTTTTGAAATCTGGTGTGATGACTAAGTA
>JAQXCA010000046.1 GCA_029252105.1 Flavobacteriaceae bacterium
CAGGATATAACTTTACAGGCCCTACAAGTAACATTACAATGTCTTATATATATGTTATTGCAGTGGTTCATATTGCACATGTATTAGCAGGGATAACATGTTTAATAGTGGTTATTATCAATCAATTAAATAAGAAATATTCATCAGAAAACACCCTTGGGTTTGATTTAGCATCTACCTTCTGGCATTTTGTAGATATTTTATGGTTATATCTCTTTTTCTTTTTATATTTCTTTAACTAAATAAAATTCTTATTTTTGCACAATTCAAAAAACAAATTGCAGTTATGGATTCTACAGTAGTTAGCACTGGAACAAACGAAAAAACTTGGGGCGGAGGAAATCAACCTTTGAAGTCAAGCTATGGAAAAATGATGATGTGGTTTTTCATCGTATCCGATGCACTAACCTTTTCAGGCTTTTTAGCAGCCTATGGATTTTCAAGATTTAAGTTTATCGACTATTGGCCAATTGCGGATGAAGTCTTTACACACGTTCCCTTTTTACACGGACAAGAACTCCCAATGATTTATGTTGCTTTTATGACATTTGTTTTGATTATGTCTTCTGTAACAATGGTGTTAGCCGTTGATGCTGGACATGAAATGAAAAAGAATAAAGTCATTTGGTATATGTTCTTTACCATTATTGGAGGCGCCATTTTTGTAGGGTCACAAGCTTGGGAATGGGCAACGTTCATACAAGGCGATTATGGCGCTGTACAAACTAAAGGTGGAAATATTCTACAGTTTGGAACGTACAAAACCATAGACGGTGAAGACGTATTTAAGCGTGTTGCTGTAGAAGATTTTACTACGGCATCTCACACGGAGCGTACACAACATAAAAATAAAAATGGATTATGGTTTGTAGACGAAGGTGCTTTACCAGCCTTTTCTGTTAGCGATGTACTTCATGGTTTAGAGGCTCACCCAGAAATTTTGGTGAGAACACAAACCATTAATGAAGATGGCGAAAAAACAGTACTTTCTAGAGAAGCATCTTTAGCACAAGTTAAAAACAACGGAAGACGTTATGTAAAAGGAGCTAACTTAGAAGTTAACGAATATGGCGCACCATTATTTGCAGACTTCTTCTTCTTTATTACAGGATTTCACGGCTTCCACGTATTCTCTGGAGTTGTTATAAATATTATTATCTTTTTCAATGTAATTATTGGGACCTACGAACGTCGTAAAAATTACGAAATGGTAGAAAAAGTTGGTCTTTATTGGCACTTTGTAGATTTAGTTTGGGTATTTGTATTTACATTCTTCTACCTAGTTTAACCGTATATATTTTTTAAAATGGCAACACACGCACATAAGTTAGAAATTTTTAGAGGCTTAATAAAATTTAAGTCCAACACCCAAAAAATATGGGGGGTTCTTTTATTACTTTCCATTATTACAGCAGTAGAAGTTGTGTTAGGTGTTTATAAACCAGCGTCTTTAATGATCCCATCAATGAGTCCTTTTGAGGGTGGATTTTGGGCATTATTATGCAACATCCTATTTTCAGGTTTTATATACATGAAAAGCCTCAATTTGATATTTATAGTGCTCACCATTGTGAAAGCCTATTATATTACGTGGGATTTTATGCACATGCGCGATGAAACGAAATCACTTCGAAGATTAGTCGTTTGGACGACCATTTTTCTAATCTCCTATCTTTTATTTATTTTACTACAAGAAGGTGGTTATATAGAATCTGTATACACAAATGGCTTTGTGAAACGCGATTTTTAAAAATAGATAAATATTAACATTAAAAAGGCGGCTTATTAAAGCCGTCTTTTTTATTTTTGTAACATGAATATCACCAACTTAAAAAAACCTGTTGTACTTACGGTATTGTTTTTTTTACCCGTTCTATTTTTGCTGTTTTTGTACCCCTCAAAACATAACTATGAAACGTTGGATATTATTAAAACGGATATTCCAGAACTCACAAATTTTAAAACCATAAAAGGGACTTCTTTACAATTAGAAAACCAACTTACGGTATTAGGGTTTTTAGGCGAAACCCCTATGGACGACGCTTTTTTAGCACTTAATTTAAAAGAGTTAGTTTATGATAAATTTAGAGGGTTTAAACGCTTTCAAATCGTTATTTTGGTTCCTGAATCTGCGAAAGAACAGGTAAAATTATTAGAAGATGAACTCAATCAATATGAGTTTTTGGAGTATTGGAAATTTGGTTTTGGAACAAAAGCAGATGTTTTAGCAGCCTACCAATCCCTTAAAATATCTACAGTCCTAGATAGCAACCTAAAGTCTTCGGATGTTTTTATTATCGACAAAGAGCGCCATCAAAGAGGGCGTTTGGATGATCGAGATAAAAATGAAGTAAAAAACAAAGCGCCTATTTATGGAATGAGTGCTTATGACTGCTTAGAAATCTCAATACTTAAAAATAAAATGAGTGAAGATATGCGTATTTTGTTTACAGAGTATAGGCAAAAACGCAAAGGAAATTTTAATTCTACGAGCCGTAGAGCAGACGATTTAAAAGGCGATGAAAAAAAATAATTATTCCTACGTAGGTATTTCTTTTATTATTCTAATTTTTGGAATTATAGTCGTTCCTAAAATTATTGACCGCATTCAAAACAATGATGTTATACGCTCCGGAAGCCGGAGTAAAGACGTCCAAATGACGGTATCTGATACTACGCCTTTATCATACCTTATCATTGACGGAGCCCCCAAAAAAGTAATGGACTTTGAGTTTAGCAATCAAGACGGCATCATGATTTCTAATGCTGATTTTGCAGGCAAAGTATACCTTGTTGAATTTTTCTTTTCAACCTGTCCAACTATATGTCCAAAAATGAACAAAAACCTAGTAGACATACAAAATACGTTTCCAAATCGCCCCGATTTTGGAATCGCCTCCTTTACCATAAATCCAGATTATGACACCCAAGACGTCTTGAAAACCTATGCAGAAAATCATGGAGTTACCAACCCAAACTGGCACTTTATGACGGGCAACAAAGACACAATCTATGCCCTTGCAAACGCAGGTTTCAATTTATATGCAGCTGAGGTCGAAGGTGCAGATGGAGGCTTTGAGCACTCAGGAAACTTTGCATTAATTGACAAAGAAGGCTATATTCGCTCAAGAACAGATGCTAATGGAAACCCAAAAATTTATTATAAAGGCATCATAAGTCAACGGGAACAATTTAATGAAGATGGCGAATCTGAAGACATCAGCGCCCTTAAAGAAGATATTTTAAAATTATTAGAAAATGAATAACCAATCACAATCAATTGAAAAAAAGTACCAACTATGGATTAATATAGTTTCTGTAGCTATCCCATTAGCCGTAGCTGTATTGTTTATGGTTCGATTACCTAATGTTGAACCTCTTTCATTTTTGCCCCCCATATATGCGTCTGTAAATGGGATAACGGCAGTGTTATTAATTTTGGCGTTACTTGCAATTAAGAGCAAAAACATAGCATTACATGAAAACCTTATGAAAACTGCTGTAGTCTGTTCATCTCTATTTTTGGTAATGTATGTAGCCTACCACATGACTAGTGATTCCACAAAATTTCTTGGCGAAGGCGCTGTAGTTTATGTTTATTACTTTATTTTGATTAGCCATATTCTTTTATCAATTATCGTGATACCACTAGTGCTTATCAGTTATGTAAGAGCGCGCCTTGGACAATTCGAATCCCACAAAAAAATAGTGCGCTATGCATTTCCAGTTTGGTTATATGTGGCTGTGACTGGCGTGATTGTGTATCTAATGATTTCACCTTATTACGTTTAAATTGTGAAGCGAATTTCTCTGATAATACTATTTGTAATATCGTTTGTGAACACAAACGCGCAGTGTGCGATGTGTAGAGCAGTCTTAGAAACTGAAGTAGGACAAGCAACCGCAAAAGGGGTAAACAATGGCATTGTCTACCTTATGGTAATACCCTACATTTTAATTGGGGCATTAGCATTTTTTTTATACCGTTACCTAAGAACCCCCAAATAAAGCCTAATATCTCATTTCGAAACTCATGATCTCAGCCATTGAGACTTTGAGAACTTTGGAGATTTTAAACAATGTTAATACAGTTATGTTTCGCTTTCCGTTTTCTATATTGGAATAACTACCGCTGTCCATTTCACAAAGTTTTGCTACTGTTTTTTGTCGCAATTGTTTTTGTTGGCGAATTTCTCTCAAATGATACCCTAATGAGCATAGGACGGAATTATTATGATCTTCTAAATTTCCCACAGAAATTAATAATTAATTAAATTAAATGATTTAGTTAAAATTGGTATAAATAATAATTTATAACACCTAATCCTATCAATATTACAAATTATATATATAAATATCGACTTTTATTTGAGAAATCTATATCTCAAAACGCGTTATTTTTTCTTTAATTGGACTATACTTCAAATTAGTGTAATTTAATCTTATACTTTTTGCTGTGAAATAATATTTTGATCAAAAAATCCCATTTTTTTCACTAGTTTTTGTCTCAAATTATCGCCCTACATTATATCAATTTTTTTTAGTGTAACAAAACAGCAACTTAGACGTCTTATTATTGATTATTCGTTTAATTGTTAATCCAAATCAAATTATGTTAGAAATCAAGCAGCTTCATAAATCTTATGCTATAGGAGATTCTAGTTTACATGTTCTCAAAGGCATTGATCTTTCCGTAGCGCAGGGTGAGATGGTCGCTATAATGGGATCTTCAGGGTCTGGAAAATCTACACTTCTAAATATTATAGGCATGTTAGATGAAGCAGATGGAGGCGATTATATCTTAGATGAAGTCCCTATCAAAAACCTTACAGAAAAGAAAGCTGCGATATATCGCAATAAGTTTTTAGGGTTTATTTTTCAATCATTTAATCTTATAAATTATAAAAATGCACTTGAAAACGTTGCCTTGCCTTTATACTATCAAGGCCTAAAACGTAAAGAACGCCAAGAAAAAGCACGGTTTCATCTTGAAAAAGTTGGGCTTTTGGATTGGCAAACCCATTTGCCTAGTGAATTATCTGGAGGACAAAAACAACGTGTTGCTATAGCTCGTGCCTTAGCATCTGACCCCAAACTTCTACTGGCAGATGAGCCTACAGGCGCACTTGACACCACAACTTCCTATGATATTATGGCTTTTTTACAACAGCTAAATGATGAAGGTAAAACGATTCTAATCGTCACCCACGAGGAAGACATCGCTGCCATGTGTAAACGAATTGTGCGCTTACGTGATGGTATCATTATGGAAGACAAAAAAGTAACCCAAGTAAGAGCAGAAGCACATGTTTGATATAGGCCTTTGGCGCGAAATACTTCAAAGTATTAATAAAAACCGCACACGAAGTTTATTGTCGGGCTTTACGGTGACTTTTGCGATTATGTTGTTTACGGTTTTATTTGGCATGGCAAATGGCCTCAACAATACTTTTGCAGAAGCCTTTGTAGATGATGCTGCTAATGCGATCTTTATTCGATCGGGAACAACGACTAAAGCTTACAAAGGAATGCAAGCAGGACGCAGAATCCAGTTTAAAAACGCCGATTTTCAGTACATCAAAACTGATTACGACGAAAATATAGAGTTTATCACCTCTCGGATTTACAAAAATGTAGCCGCTTCATTTAGAAATGAAAAAAATAATTACTCATTACGAGCCGTACATCCAGATCACCAATATTTAGAAAAAACACAAGTATACTTGGGGCGCTATATTAATCAACGCGATATGGAACTCAAAACCAAAGTGGCCGTCATCGGTAAGTTGGTCAAAGAGGATTTATTTTTAAAAGTAGATCCTATCGGAAAGTATATTAATTTAAGTGGGATTCCTTACAAAGTTGTGGGCGTATTTTCTGATGAAGGCGGCGATGATGAAGAACGACTCCTCTACATGCCGTTATCAACAGCACAACAAATTTATGGAAATAATGACTATGTCGATCAAATCAATTTAACGTACAAACCAGAATTAGATTTTAATCAGGCTATAGATTTTGGATTGGATTTAGAAAAAAAATTAAAAGAACGATTTACAGTAGCGGCGTCCGACCAACGGGCCGTTCGGGTTTTTAATATGGCCATGCAAAATAAAGGCATCACCCAGATGACTTCAGTCTTAGGGATTCTAATTTTAGTTATTGGATTGGGCACACTAATTGCTGGAATTGTAGGCATTAGTAATATTATGATTTTTATAGTGAAAGAACGTACCAAAGAAATTGGCATACGAAAAGCTTTAGGCGCCTCTCCAAAATCTATTATTTCTATTATTTTAATTGAATCCATAGTAATTACAACCATAGCAGGCTATTTTGGTCTACTGCTTGGTGTAGGGATTTTAGAGTGGGCAGAGCCAATTCTAAAAACCTATTTTATTAAAGATCCGTCAGTCAGCACAACCCTTGTGGTTTCTGCAACCGTAACACTAATTGGTGCGGGAATTTTAGCGGGATATGTACCTGCTAAAAAAGCATCAAAAATTAAACCTATTGTAGCATTAAGAGACGATTAAATGATAAAATTTTTATTTGATAGAGACACATGGCAAGAAGTTTATGATAGCATGAGCAAAAACAAGTTGCGCACCGTTATCACCATGGTGGGTGTCTGGTGGGGTATATTGTTGCTCATCGCACTTTTAGGGGCTGCAAGAGGGATGGAGAATTCATTTAACAGAATGTTTGGTGACTTTGCGACCAACAGTGTTTTTATATGGGGACAGAGTACGAGTAAGCCTTTTAAAGGATTTCAGGAAGGAAGAAGAGTCAACCTAAAATTATCGCATGCCAAAAAAATAGAAGAAAATATAGAAGGGATTGAATTTGTAGTTCCACGAAACCGAAATCAAGCCCTAGTTGTACGCAATTTTTTATCGGGGTCTTACAGCGTAAATGGCGATTACCCTCTACTTGATAAAGTCCAAAAAAAGAAATTAATAAATGGGCGCTTCATCAACCAAAATGATATTGATGACAACAAAAAAGTAGCTGTTATTTCAGAAGATATTTACAAACAGTTGTTTGAAAAAGATGAATTAGCTATTGGTCAATACATCCAAATGAACAGCATCAATTTTACAATAATTGGAGTATTTCAAACCGGGAATGCCAATATGGGTCCCAGTAGTGATATTCATATTCCTTTTACCACTTTTCAGCAAATTTACAATAAAGGGGATACGATTGGTTGGCTAATGATTACCGGAAAACCCGAACATAACATCAAACAAATTGAAGAAGATGCTAAACTACTGCTGCGGAATTTAAATAAAATCCATCCAAAAGATAAACGTGCTTTTGGAAGTTTTAATCTTGGAAAAGAATTTGCTAAAATCACAGGATTTTTAAAAGGGATGCAGTTTTTAACATGGTTTATTGGTATAGCAACTCTAATTGCAGGTGTTTTCGCCATTGGAAATATATTATTAATAACCGTTAAAGAACGCACCAAAGAAATTGGTGTTCGACGCGCCCTAGGAGCGACCCCGTTTGAGATTAAACGTCAAATTGTAGTAGAAGCCGTCTTTATGACTCTTGTTGCTGGACTGTTAGGAATCATTTCAGGCGGATGGATTTTGATCGCTGCAGACAGTGCATGGGGCCAAGGTGATGATGCGACTTTTGTAAACGCCTCAGTATCCATAGCCGTTGTATTTATCGCCCTACTAGTACTTGTTACTCTAGGGACGTTAATAGGACTCATCCCCGCCTTTAAAGCCACAAGTATTAAACCGATAGAAGCATTAAGAGAAGAATAAAAAACCAAAACAATGAATAAAACAGTAAAAATTATTTTAGGAATTTTCGTACTAATATTATTAGTAGTTGTATTAAAATACTTTAAAGATTCAAACGCCAAAGAAGTTGTGGACTATAAAACCGAACAACCTTTTTACAGCTCACTAGACACCAAAACCGTGGCTACAGGAAAATTAAACCCTGAAGAAGAGATTGAATTGAAACCACAAATTTCAGGAATTGTAGATCAGATTTTTGTAGAAGAAGGCGACCTTGTTAGAAAAGGCGATTTAATTGCTAAAATTAGAGTAGTCCCAAATGAACAAGCTTTAGGAAGCGCCAAAAGCCGTATCAATTCAGCTAAACTTTCCTATGAAAATGCGCAAACACTTTTTGGTCGTAACAAACTACTTTTCGAAAAGGGAGTGATCTCTAAACAAGATTTTGAAAACAGTGAGTTGAGCCTAAACCAATCCAAAGAAAGTTATGCGCAAGCGCAAGACGACTATAAAATCATCAAACAAGGATCTCTTTCTGGAGGCAGCTCTGCCAACACCAATATTATAGCTCAAATCCCTGGAACCATTTTGGAAATTCCTGTACGTGAAGGTGATCAAGTCATTCAAAGTAATAACTTTAATGCAGGAACTACAATAGCCACGATTGCTGATATGAGTAAAATGATTTTTGAAGGCAAGGTCGATGAATCTGAAGTCGGAAAATTAGAAGAAGGCAAAGACATCAAAGTAATTCTTGGTGCCATTGCTGAAAAAGAATTCCCGGCAGTACTCACATTTGTAGCGCCCAAAGGCGTGGAAGAAAATGGTGCGGTTCAGTTTACAATCAAAGCAGATGTAGCAATAGAAGCGAGTACAAAAATTCGTGCAGGTTATAGCGCTAATGCCGAAATAGAAATTGAAAGTAAAGACAGTGTGTTGGTGATTAAAGAAGCCCTTTTGCAATTTAATCGCATCTCCGAAAAACCGTTTGTAGAATTACGAGCTGAGGATGGTACGTTTTCCAAAAAAAATGTAACTATTGGCCTATCTGATGGCATAAATGTCGAAATCACAGAAGGTGTAGAAGAAGGCGACCAAATCAAGGTATGGAACAAAGCTTTCGAAGAAAACAACGATGAAGACGATGAAGACGATGAATAATAAAATGCCCAAAACTATGAAACATATATGTACGGTTCTTTTTCTTATGGGAACCTTAAGCAGTTTTGCTCAAAAAAAATGGAGCCTTAAAGAGTGTGTCGAACATGCCTTAGAACATAATATTTCGGTAAAACAATCAATACTAGACATTGACTTGGCTAAGGAGGACTTAGTAAATGCGAAAGGTAACTTTTTACCAACCTTGAGAGCTTCAGCCTCACAAAATTATAATTTTGGATCTTTTATAGGACAAGATGGGTCTCGGATTAAAAGCGACACTAGAGGAAATAGCTTTGGTTTAAATACCGGCGTTACAATTTTTAATGGGTTTCAAAATTTAAATATATATAAACAAGCAAAACTAGGCGTGGAGTCGAGTCAGCTACAGTTTTCGGTACTACAAGACAATATTTCAATGACTATTGTTAATGGGTTTCTAAATATATTATTTAATAAAGAAAATCTTAAAATAGCCAATGAGCAATTAACCATCAGTCAGAATCAACTCGATCAGATTAAATCTCAAGTAGATGCTGGAATTAAACCAACGTCCGATCTCTTAGATGCAGAAGCAACCTTAGCATCCAATAGAGAAAGTATTGTAAATGCAGAAAACAGCTTAGACCTATCTCTCCTTAGTTTAAGTCAAAACCTACAAATACCCCCTAACGATTTTGATATTGAAGACGTTCAAATTAATTTGAATTCCGCCTCAATGGTATACAATTCATCTGGTGAAATCTTATCCTATGCTTTAGACAATCGTGCAGAAATTAAGAGCGCAGAACTAGGTATTGAGAATTCTGATTTTGGAGTGAAAATTGCACAAAGTGCTTATGCACCGTCATTGAGTTTTGGTGCAGGTTTAGGAACCTCTTACCAGCACAATCAAGGAGATCCAGATGTTAGATCTCAATTTATAGCGAATCCAAATTCACCTGGTGATGTTATTGAATCTATTGTGCCATTTGGATTCAACACACAACTAGAGAGTAACTTGGGGTATAACTTAGGGTTCAATTTAAATATTCCAATTTTTAATGGTTTTAAAACTAAAGCCAGTGTAAACAAAGCCAAAATAAACAAAGAAAAAAGTATTCTTAATTTAGCGCAAGCTAAACAAGACATTACGACTACTATTACGCAAGCGTATGCAGATGCAAAAGCCGCTTTAAAGCAATATCAAGCGTCCAAATTTTCTGTGACAAGTTTAGAAGAATCTTTTAAAAACATTCAAAATAAGTTTAACTTTGGAGCGGCAACTTCTTTTGAAGTTGAGCAGGTTAGAGGACGTTTGGTAACTGCAAAATCAAACCTAATTAATTCAAAATATAATTTTGTGTTTCGTACAAAAGTCCTAGACTTTTATATGGGAAAACCATTGACACCATAATTTATGGCATATATTTTAAACATTGAAACATCTACCACCAACTGTTCTGTTGCCCTTTCAGAAAACGGCACAGTAATAGGGCTCAAAGAGGACAATAGCTTAAACTATTCCCATGCGGAGCGACTCCATGTCTATATCGATGACGTTCTAAAAGCGGCAAAAGTATCTATAGACCAACTAGATGCCATTGCGATTAGTAAAGGCCCTGGGTCTTACACTGGGTTACGCATAGGTGTTTCGGCTGCCAAAGGCCTGTGTTATGCCCTGAATGTGCCTTTAATTTCAGTGCCAACTCTAGAAGCGCTTGCACATCAAGTAGATGCACCAAAAGGTGCCATTGTTGCTATGCTTGACGCTCGACGACAAGAAGTGTATTCAGCTATGTTTGATGAACACTTTTCCGAAATCAGACCAACAGAAGCAGAGGTATTGACGCCTGAATCCTATCAAGAATTGTTGGAATCGTCAGACGTATATTTTATTGGAAATGGCGTGACCAAAACCAAAGCACTTATCACACATAAAAACGCACATTTTATTGAAGACAAATTGCCATCGGCTCAACAAATGTGTGCGCTTTCTTTTGAAAAATTTAAAGTGTCTAATTTTGAAGATGTTGCTTATTTTGAGCCCTTCTATTTAAAAGACTTCATAGCAATACCTTCTAAAAAGTAAAATAATTTAAACCGTTTTTTTAATTTCTACAGTGTGTGGGTATGGAATTTCGATACCGGCAGCATCCAATGCTAATTTGCAATTTTCTGTAACACCAAAATAAACAGTCCAATAATCTTCTACAGTACTCCAGGATTTGACAGAAAAATTAACGGAGCTATCCGCTAACTCAGAAACATCAACTGATGGTAAGGGCTCTTGTAAAACCTTTGGATGAGAGGTCAAAACGCTCATGAGCACGTCTTTGGTTTTCTTGATATCTTCATCATAACCAACCCCAATAGTCAAATCAACTCTTAATTTTCCTTCAGCCGAAAGGTTGGTGATATTGCTATTTGCTAAAGTGCCATTGGGAATAATTACGCGTTTATTGGTTGGGGTTAAAATTTGTGTTGTAAAAATATCAATATCTTTTACAGTTCCTATTTCGCCTTGAGCATCTACTAAATCTCCAACCTTGAAGGGCTTGAATAAAATAATCAAAACGCCACCAGCAAAATTACCCAAAGCCCCTTGTAAGGCGAGTCCAAGCCCTAAACCTGCAGCGGCCATAACGGCGGCTAAGGCAGTAGTGTCTACGCCAAGTTTTGAAATCACAGCCACAATCAATAACCCTTTTAAGCCCCAACCTAATAAATTTCCAAGAAAGGCTTGCAGCGTATCGTCAACTTTTCGCGCTCGAAGTAATTTAATAATAAGACGAATAATAAATTTTATGGCATACAAGCCAACGATTAATAGGATTAAAGCATACAGTGCTCTTGGCGAATATTCAAGAAGTAAATCTTTTAAAAGTGTTAGGTACTTTTCCATAATGTAAAAATAGTTAAGGGGATTAATAAATAATGTTCTTTCAAATATATAAAATCTTTATTTGATAAACGCCGTTAAATTTTCTCAAAAAACATTGTAACTTTGAACTATGAAGTTATATATCGTACCAACCCCCATAGGAAACTTAGAAGACATCACCTTACGTGCCATTAATGTGTTGAAGTCGGTTGATTTGATTTTGGCAGAAGACACTAGAACTTCTGGAAAACTTTTGAAGCATTTTGAGATTGGCACTCAAATGCATTCTCATCATATGCATAATGAGCATAAAACTGTTAAAGGGATTGTTCAAAAATTAAAAGCAGGAACCACTATCGCTTTAATTAGTGATGCGGGTACTCCAGCAATTTCTGACCCTGGGTTTTTACTCACCAGAGCCTGTGTGGAAAATGACATTCCTGTAGACTGTTTGCCGGGAGCGACCGCCTTTGTGCCTGCGCTAGTCAACTCCGGATTACCCAATGATAAATTTGTATTTGAAGGATTTTTGCCTATAAAAAAAGGACGTCAAACCCGCTTCCTTTTATTGGCTGAAGAACCCCGAACCATTATTGTGTATGAAAGCCCTCATAAACTTCTAAAAACCTTATCTCATATTTGCGAATATTTTGGCGAAGACCGTCAAGTCTCTGTTTCGCGAGAACTCACAAAACTTTTTGAAGAAACCCAAAGAGGTACCGCAAAATCAATTTTAGACTATTACACCAGTCGACCACCAAAAGGAGAAATTGTAATAGTAATCGCTGGAAAATCAAAAGCAACTTAGCGCTATTTTTGTTTATATTTTTCACGTGTGTTTAAGTTCTCAAATTGTGAGCGAGATATCATAGTGTAACTATTGACATTATTTAGTATTTTTGGTGGAACAAGAATCAAAAACAGTTTACAATGTCCCACAAAACAACTACGCACTGGAAAGGCGGAATGCAATTCGAATCTGATAATCCTAGCGGAAAAACCGTATTAATGGACACGGTAGTCAAAGGCCAGTCTGAGCAATTTGGGTTATCCCCAAAAGCAATGATGCTATCGTCTTTAGCAGGATGTTCAGGAATAGATATCGTTGACATTTTAGAGAAAATGAAAGTCGTGGATTACGAGCTTAAAATGGAAGTAGAAGGTTTTCTTACAGAAGAACACCCTAAGTTTTATGACAAAGTTCATGTAGATTACCATTTTTATGGCACCGGTTTGAGTCCCAAAAAAATTGATAAAGCCGTGACACTATCCGTAGATAAATATTGTGGGGTCATGGAAATGTTCAGACAATTTTCTACCGTTACAACAGCTATTCATATTCATAATTCTTAAGCAATGCGTTGGACGCTCAAACCAAAACCGGATACCAAGAAAATAACCGAATTAGCGACGCAACTAGGTGTTGATGTCGCTATTTCTGAGTTACTGATCCAAAGGGGTATTGAGAATTTCGAAGACGCCAAAACTTTCTTTCGTCCAAGTTGGTCCGATTTGCACGACCCCTTTCTAATGAAAGACATGGACAAAGCTGTCGAACGAATTGAAGTCGCGTTAAAAAATAATGAACAGATACTAGTGTTTGGTGATTATGATGTGGATGGCACCTCTTCTGTGGCGTTAATGGCGTCGTATTTAGAAACTAAAAGCACTCAAATCTCCACCTATATTCCCGATCGCTATGCCGAAGGTTATGGCGTTTCCTATAAAGGAATTGACTACGCATCCGATAATGATTTTTCCTTAATAATTGCCTTAGATTGTGGTGTTAAAGCCATTGATAAAGTCGCTTATGCAACCAAAAAAGGAATTGACTTTATCATTTGTGATCACCATCGCCCAGGAAAAGAACTCCCTTCTGCGGTTGCGATATTAGACCCAAAACGCTCCGATTGTGACTACCCTTTTAAAGAACTCTGTGGCTGTGGCGTAGGCTTTAAGTTAATTCAGGCTTTAGCTTCAAGAGAGGGCACAACTGTTGAATCCTTGGTAGGGTATTTAGATTTAGTCGCCACCGCAATCGGCGCCGATATCGTGCCTATTGTAGGAGAAAACAGAGCGTTGGCGTATTTTGGTTTACAAGTCATTAACACCAATCCACGTCCAGGATTTAAAGCGCTGATAAATCAGATGAAAAAAGAGGTGTTGACTATTACAGATGTTGTTTTTAATATTGCCCCGCGGATCAATGCTGCAGGTCGTATGAAACACGGAAATTATGC